>JAQBTT010000014.1 GCA_027624865.1 bacterium | reverse complement strand
CCACACGCACCTTGCGCAGCTGCTGTAGCCTCTGGGATCAACATAGCCCAACAAATCGCATTTGCTAAAGCAGGAAAGGCAAGAATTCTAAGGAAGCTTCCTGTATATAAAGAACAGCACATTGCCTGCCTCTTTCACATTAGCGAAGATGCAGAGGAGCGAACCTACAAAGTTTCAGCTACTCACTGGAAGCAATGGGCAGAGAGAAACATGCCCGCAATTTTGCAAGTAGCTTAAACAAGCAGACCTATTAAAAAAGTCGCAGGCAAGATAAATCTTGCCCGCGGTCTCTTTTTTTATATACTATCTTATATCGTCACTATTTCCTTTGAGAGTTTTATAAAATATCGCTCAATCTTGCTTTCGGGAAATTCGCGAGAAAGGAGCTCTTTTGCTTTTGTAAGCTCCTCTTGTTGAAATTGCTCCTCAATAACGCCAGCAGAAAAGTTTTTGCTCCCTCCATATGCACCGCAGTCCTCATGCTGCACTAAAGCAATGAATTGAGGATGATGCAGTTTGTGGGAAATCTCAAACTGTTCCAGCAAGAACTTTCTATGCTCCTCATCTCCCAATAATCCCTTGCAGCTTCCGGCAATAGAGATTAAGTCATATCCCTGGGGAAAACACTTATCAAAATAAGAATTCAGTGTTGTATTAAATCGAAAATCAATGCAATGTAATACCACCGCCTGACAACTATGAGAAGAAGAGTTTTGATCTGGCATGCTTTAAAAATTAGCTAGGATAACCACCTCTGTTTCCTTCACTTCAAGAACCCCTCCCAGAATAGGAAGCTTTTGCACCTTCCCATCCTCAGTTGTGATGAGAAGGTTCCCTTCTTTTAATTGAGAGATAAGTGGAGTGTGCTCAGCTAAAATCTGAAGCTCCCCCTCTGTTGCGGGAACACTGACAGACATTACCTGTCCTACAAAAATCTCTCTATTTAATGCAAATACTAAAAGTGGAAAACTCATAGAGGATATTAATGGATATTTGTTCGCCTTCGGCGAACGATATTAATGGATACTGATTGATATTTATAGATACTGCTGGATATTACTGGATACTACTAGATACTTCTTCCGCCTCGCGGGACGATATTCATTGATATTTATTGTTCTTAGACCTGTATGCGGCAGAGATGAAGTTTTGAAGCTTGAGCGAGGTTCTATTTGCGGTCTCCTGAAAGACCTGCGCTCTTTCCTCGCTCACCTTTCTCCGCTCAGTCAACACCTCTACCCAGTGAACCGCCTCCAGCAAGGATCCTCTGGCATTGTATAGAAATTTGATGCGGTCAAGATAGTGATACCTGCCGTAGCCCTCGGCAATGTTCGCACCCACGGAGTCTGTCGCGGTAATAAACTGATCGCCTACTATCTTCTTTGTTTGCCAATCGAACTCTTGGTAGATTTCCCATCCTATCCTCGGAAGCTCCCGCGCCAACTGATACACCTCCAAATCACCAAGTTGTATGTATTTCTTTTCGTCCATTAGAGTATCGCGAGCGAAGCGAGCAAATATCAACTAATATCTACAAGTATCAAATCGCAATTTTATACTTCATCAATACCTCCTTTGAGGTAAAAGTCATTTTCATCTTTTCCGTCATGCTTTCCCTCAATAATTTCCTTAAACCCACGAATGGTCTCTTCTCGCGATACATACTTTCCATCTCTTCCTGTAAACTGCGCAGCAACTGAGAAGGGTTGCGAAAGAAACTTTTGGATTCTTCTTGCGCGAGCAACAATCAGCTTATCTTCATCAGATAATTCCTCCATCCCAAGAATTGCAATAATATCTTGCAGTTCCTTGTAGCGCTGTAGAATTTTTTGCACGCCTCGCGCTACATCATAGTGTTCTTGCCCCACAATGCGAGGGTCAAGAGCAATGGAACGGGAATCCAAAGGATCTACTGCAGGATAAATACCAAGAGAGGCTAACTCGCGAGACAATACCACCGTAGAATCCAAGTGCGAAAACGTAGTTGCGGGAGCAGGGTCTGTAGTATCATCTGCTGGGACATATACAGCTTGCACAGAAGTAATGGAACCATTTTTTGTAGAAGCAATTCTCTCTTGCAGTTTTCCCATGTCGGTTGCAAGCGTTGGTTGATATCCAACAGCACTTGGCATTCTTCCAAGCAAAACTGATACCTCAGATCCTGCTTGCACAAAGCGAAAGATGTTATCTATGAACAACAAAACATCCTTTCCTTTATTGTCTCGAAAATCCTCTGCCATTGTAAGTCCTGTTAGAGCCACCCTAAACCTAGCACCTGGAACCTCATTCATTTGTCCAAATACCAAGGCAGTGTTTTTTAGCACCCCAGACTCTTTCATTTCATTGTATAAATCATTTCCCTCTCGTGTTCGCTCTCCAACACCAGCAAACACCGAGTACCCACCATGCTCCTTTGCAGTGTTATGAATTAACTCTTGCAAGAGCACAGTCTTTCCTACTCCAGCTCCTCCAAATAGTCCAACCTTCCCACCTTTTAAAAATGGAGCAAGCAAGTCCACTACCTTAATGCCAGTTTCAAATATTTCAGGCTCTGTCTTTTGATCTTCCAGCTTTGGGGGTTCTTGGTAAATAGAAGATTTATTTCCTACAACGTCTCCTTTTCCATCAATAGGTTCTCCTAGTACGTTAAACATTCTTCCTAAAACCTCCCCACCCACTGGAACTGAAATTGGGCTTCCCGTGCTCAAAACCTCCATGTTTCGCGATAGTCCATCAGTAGAACCCATAGCGATAGTGCGTACTCTATTTCCTCCCAAGTGCGAAGCTACCTCAAGTACAATCTTTCTTCCATCTTTTGCAACAGTTAAAGCTGTTTGCAACGAAGGAAGATTTTCTGCAAACTCACAATCCACCACAGGTCCCGTAATTTGTACTATATGTCCTTTGGGCATGATATTGATTGATATTAAGTGATATTAGTTCGCCTTCGGCGAACGATATTGGTTGATATTCATTATGACAATTAGTATCGCGAGCGCAAGCGAGCAAATATCTACAAGTATCGTCCAGCGAAGCTGGACAAGTATCCAGTAGTATCTGGCGGTTATTCAGCCGCCAACGCTTCACTTGCTGTTGATATTTCTGTTAACTCTTGCGTAATAGCAGCTTGTCGTTCTTTATTGAGCTTTAATCTAAGTTCTTCCTCTACGGAACTTGCATTCTCCGTAGCACTTTTCATCGCAACCATGCGAGAAGAATGCTCAGAGGCGTTGGATTCAAAGATAAAGTGGAGAATCTCAACCTCCAAAAGGCCTCGCACCAATGTTTCCATAATAGCTTTTACGTTAGGCTCCAATATTTGCAAAGAAGATGTTTCGTTCTCAATGATCTCTTCTCCTTTCCACTCAGAATACTTTCCAGTTTTTGAAACAATATTTTCTACCGCTTCTTTCAGCTCCTTTAAGTTCAAAGGCAGAATCTGACGAATAGCTGGCTTTTGCACCAGGGCTGAGAAAAATAAAGTGGAAGCGATTATAATTTTCCTGTACGTTCCCTTTTCATATGCTTGCAAAACCCATTCTGAAACAGGAGCTACGTCATACAGCGTTACAATGTCAGAAAATTGAAAGAACTCTGCAACTGGCGTTGTCCCTCTTCTTTGAAAGAAATCTCTGCCCTTTTTTCCTACTGCTACAATATCTATATCTTCTTTTTGCTTCTCTACCCATTGCGCGGCCATACGCAACACCTGGCCATTAAAACTTCCTGCAAGTCCTTTGTCCGAGGTTACTACAATCAAACAAACCTTTCCCTCTTTGCGCTCCTTAAAAAACATACTATCTACCCTGTCCCCATTAACAATTGTCAAAATGGCAGATAGCAAGGAAAGAGCTTTTTTTGCAAAAGGACGCGCCATTAAAGCTACCTCTTGAGATTTTCTCATCTTAGTAGCTGCTACCATTTGCATTGCCCGGGTAATCTGCTTAATATTCCCTACCGTGCGTATTTTACTTTTCAGTTGTCTAGAAGATGCCATATATTTAGATTAAGGAAAGCCGGTTTAAATCAAGCAGTTGACTTAAACCCATTGAGCAATGCAGTTAACTTCTCTTTGGTTTCATCTGTCAAATCTTTACTTTTAGAAATATCCTGCAGGACATCTTTCCCGTGGGCCTGTAGATACTCCAAGAACTTCTTTTCAAATGCTCCTACTCCCTCTACTGGAACTGCATCAAGAAATCCTTCATTTGCTGCAAACAGCACACATACCTGCTGAGCCATTGGCAACACATCAAACTGAATTTGCTTTAACACCTCAACTAAGCGAGAGCCTCTATCAATTCTCTTTTTGGTCGCAGAGTCCAAATCTTGGGCAAATTGCACAAAAGCAGCAAGCTCTTGGTACTGCGCAAGATCAAGCTTTAATTGAGAAGCTACTTTCTTTGTTGCCTTGGTTTGCGCTGCGCTCCCCACGCGAGATACGGAAAGTCCAATATTTACCGCAGGACGCTGTCCTTTGGTGAATAAATCAGTTTCAAGATAAATCTGTCCATCGGTAATGGAGATAACGTTTGTTGGGATGTATGAGGAAACATCTCCAAGTTGTGTTTCTACGATAGGAAGAGCTGTTAAAGAACCTCCTCCTTTTTCGTCTGAAAGACGCGCTGCTCTCTCAAGCAAGCGAGAGTGCAGGTAAAATACATCTCCTGGGTATGCTTCTCTCCCTGGCGGACGACGAAGCAAGAGGGAAATCTGACGCCATGCCCAAGCATGCTTGGAAAGATCATCGTAAATGATTAACACATCCTTTCCTTTATCTCGAAAGTACTCTGCCATGCTACATCCAGCGTATGGGGCAATATACCAAAGAGATGCTGGGTCAGAAGCTGTAGCCACAACTACAGTGGTGTAAGCCATAGCACCTCTGCTCTCCAGCTCTCCTACCATTTGCGCTACCTTAGAGGCTTTTTGTCCAATAGCAACATAAACGCAGATAGGGCGCGTTGCTTCCGACTCATTTAATTGATTTAAAATAGTGTCCTGCACCAACGCGGTCTTTCCAATTTGCCTGTCTCCAATAATAAGTTCTCGTTGCCCGCGTCCAATTGGGATAGCAGCGTCCACTACTTTAATACCAGTAGCCAAAGATGTATCCACGGCTTGTCTGTCTAATACCGCAGGCGCTGAGCGCTCAATAGGAAGCTTTTCTGTGGCCTCAATGCTTCCTTTTCCATCAATAGGTTCTCCAAGCGCATTTACTACTCTTCCCAATAGAGCCTCCCCCACAGGAACTGAGAGCACTTTCTTTGTTCGTTTCACAACATCTCCCTCTTGAATATCTTTATCCTCACCAAGCACCACAGCTCCTATGGTGTACTCTTCCAAGTTCAATACTAAAGCTGGGATAATCTTATCACCAGTTTTTGTAGGCCACCTTGTGATTTCTACCATCTCAGAAAACACAACATTGGGGAGTCCCTCAATTTGAACTACCCCATCACCCACTGAGACAACTCTGCCAATTTCCTCCTTTCCAGGCGTAACATCCTTGCCTTCAAGTTCCTCTTTTAAAATTTCAAAAATGTGATCTTTTGCCATTGATATATATCTATGCTTTCAAGAATAAACGAAGCTTATGTAATTTCCCCCTTACGCTACTATCTATCAAATACTCATTGCCAAGAAATACGGCAGAGCCTCCTATAAGAAGCTCATTTACCTCTTCTTTTGCAACATATCCTTCTTTTTTCAGCGCTCTGCCTGCGGTTTCCAAAAACGCTGGTGATGCTTTTTTGGCAGAAACTATGTTTGCAATCTTCCCATTTCTTTGTTCCCATAGTTTTGCAAACTCACCAAGCACTCCACTCAACAGCCGCAGGTCCCCTCTCTTTTTTAAAAGAGATTTAAAGCGCGCTACCCGTGCTCTTTGCTCCTTTTCTGAAACATCACGTAGGGACTGCACTAAAGCTCTTGCGTATAGGCTAGTTTTCTTTGCCATCTCCTGTAAGCTCATTTACTAAATCTTGTCCCATGCGTTTCTCATCTTCGCGACTGAAAGAGCGCATGAGTACCTTTTCTGCAAGTACAAACGCTCGGTCTTGTATTTCGGCTTTCGCATCGCGCAATGCGTCTTGCTTCTTTCTCTCTGATTCCTGCTCTGCTTTTATTAAAATGCCCTCGGCTCCCTCTCTTGCCTTTTTTACAATCTCTTTCTCCATTTCTCCTCCTCTTGTCTTGGCCTCTATGATAAAGGTTTCTGCAAGTTCCTTTGCTTTCCCCATTGCGCGATGCCTCACTTCTCCAATTCTTTCCATTTCAAGCTTAGCCTTTTCTGTAAGCTCAACGCCCTCTTTGATGCCCTTTTTTCGCTCCTCTAAAAACAAAAGAATCTTTTTAAAAACAAAGCGATGTAAAACCCAGACCACCAAAAGAAAGTTCGCTGCCTGGGCAAAGAGGAGTTTACCATCAATTCCTAAATTGCTGAAAAGCTCTGACATTACGCAAACTTAATAATAAGGGCGACAACTAAAGCGTAAATAGCGATGGCTTCTGCAAACGCAATTGCAAGAATCATTGCTGTTTGTATTTTTGGAGCTGCTTCAGGATTTCTTCCTATTGCTTCCATTGCCTTTCCTGCCAAAATTCCAATAGCAAGACTGGGGCCCAAGGCTCCAAGCCCAATAGCAATGACGGCGGCGATTGATTTTACTGCATCTAATTCCATGTTATATATTGTTTTACTTAATTATACCATCTGACCTTTAATGCTCAACTTCTGCTGTAGCCATCTTCAGGAAAATCAACGTTAGCATAGCAAAAACTAGCGCTTGAATAAAGCCCACAAAATATTCAAGTAGCAAAAAGGGGAACGGGGCAAGCAAAGGAGCTAACGTCATCACGATAACCAAAAGCACTTCTCCTGCAAAAACATTCCCAAACAAACGAAAGGAAAAGGAAAGTATCTTGGCAAATTCCCCTACTCCTTCAAGAAGTCCTACAAAGAAATACACAGGTCCTTTGTTTACAATGAGAAACTTTGAAATATGCCCCCAAGGACCAAACTTAAAAATTCCATAGAGGTGAATCGCTCCCATAGATATGAGGGCTAGTGCAAACGTCATGTTTAAATCACTATTTGCAGAACGAAAGAACGGAACAAATATTTCCTTTCCATGCTCCATTCCAAAAAATCCAATGGAGCCAGTTCCTGGCAACACCCCAATCCAGTTATTCACAAGGATAAAGAGGAAAATGGTTGCCACCAAGGGAAAGAACTTCTTTGCCTGCTCATAATTTCCTAAGGTTTGGGACATAAAGGACAAGAGTCCATCTACCACAACCTCAACTACCCCCTGCGCTCTGTTGGGGATAATCCTTAAGGAATGTACAGCTAAAAGACCTCCTGCCATTAAAATAAAACCAGTTAAAAGCGCCAGCACTAAGCTATTTGTTATGGGAAGTCCAAATAGCGAACCTAATGTTTCAGCTTGTAAACTAATATGCATGTGTGTTCAAAAAATAAACAATCAAATACGTCAAGACATATTATCACCAAAAGGCGTATCTGTAAACCCAGCACCACTTTTTTTCAGAAAAAAAGTGGTGCTGGGTAAATACCCTTAAAAATCCAAGGCACATAAGACTGCTTGAAACCGGGTTTCAAGCAATCAAACTTCTACAAAACAGAATTGTGATACTTTTCTGGCTGATGCGCATCAAGCCGGTGCAAAGAAATCTTCATCCCTGTTTTTTGCATCCATATTTGAAGATCTTTAGCAAGATTATCCTGATCATACCCAAAACAAACAATATCCGGATTTAATTCTTGCAAAGCAATGTAGGTAGATTGCTCCTCATCTCCAAGAACTGCTACATCAACATCCTCTTCCTTTAAAACTAGGCCGAGCCTAGTTTCCTGTGAATGCTTTGGTTTTTTCCCCTTCCACATTATTGAAGCAGAATCCCTTCCCACAATTGCTACCAACTCGTCTCCGTATTCTTTTGCCTGCGCAAACAAACTTAAGTGCCCCTCGTGCACTCCGTCAAATATTCCAAATATCACCACTCTT
Organism: bacterium; assembly: GCA_027624865.1. Lineage (GTDB taxonomy): Bacteria > Patescibacteriota > Minisyncoccia > Minisyncoccales > UBA10102 > 01-FULL-49-22b. Next base: position 7,725 of record JAQBTT010000014.1, on the reverse strand, counting down.
TTCTTTTCCATCAATATTGTGGATATTAAAGCTATTGACAATTTCCCCCTTGGGGGTATAATAAAACTACCAAACGTGGGGCGGATATTTCGTATGTCCGTCCCTTTACTTTTCCTCAAACTTTATCTCGTTCTCGAGACGAACAAAGTCTCTAAAATTACTGCCAGCGAACTGCCGCAGTTCTCTTGCTGTTCTTGGTCCTCTTGCCAGAATAAGTACCTCTTTCCCCGCATCTTTCAGGTATTTGAGCACCGGTAAAAAGTCGCCGTCTCCCGAAAGAATAATAGCTCTGTCAAAATTATCCTTTTCTTTCATAAGATAAAAAGCCATGTCAACATCACAATTCGCCTTTCGCTTTGTGCTTCCATCGTCTTGATCGTATAACTTCACCGGCTTGAGATATAGCTTGTAGCCAAATTGGTTCAAGCGCAAGTAAAAACGAACGCGGCGAAGATGCCTATCAAGCAGTAAAAGTTTTGCTTCGGTAAATTCTTCCCCTTCTTTGGCGATTAAGCTCTCAAGATAATTTGCCAACTCTTGCACCGGGACAGAATCGTTTTGAAGATAATCATAGGGAAAATCGTAAATTTCCACCCCGCCAAAATACAAGGCCTGGGCAATCCCATACTTGTCTTTGAGATACCCCAAAAGCTTGTCGTAATCAATACTCCATCCCAAACTCTTTACGCCTCCGTAAAACAGGTTTGAAGCATCTATAAATGCGTATGTCCTGGGGAACTTAGTCATTTTTGTTTTTAGTAGAATCCTTGAATTTCATTTCGTCCGTTAATATACCTGTCTTCCCAAACACCATCACTCTTTTTTTCTCCATGTCAATATCCTTAATCTCTTTAAGTCGTTCAGCCCCTGATGGGTCTTCAGACCCGAAGGGGTGTGGATAACTAAAAGGGATTAAGTTTTACTGCCGCCTTTGCGCCACTTTACTGCTTTTAAGAGTGGAGCATACAAATCATCTGAAAGAGGCATCTTTAGCATCTGAAGCTCTTTTTTTGTTGGATTTCTCTGTTGAAACTTCACAAAAGGAATATCTTCAATAACAGCTAAGGGAGTTTGCTCTGCTCCTTCTCCCATAACAAGCACTGCCGACGTCCCCATGGCATCAGATATAGAGGCTGAGGTCATCTTTAAAAGCCTGCCAAAAATATCTGGTTTTCCAATATATGAATTTAAAGCTGCAAATCCGCTATGCGCCAGCACAAATACTCCTCTTTGCCCCCAGCGTAGTGGAACAGAAGCTGTATCAGTAATAATTACTCCGATATTCTTTTTCTTATACTTCTTTACCAAGTGATCCCTAATTCTATTTGCAGATTTTTGAGAGTCCTTTGGCCACATCGTGTAGTATCCTTTACTGTTTGATTCATCCACTCCAGAGGAAAAGTTTATGGCATTTCCTTTTATGGTAAGTAAAACATTATACTTACTTGAAGTACGAGGGAGATAATACTCTGCTTCCTTAATAATAAGGGTATCCTTGTCTATTTCATTCTCCTTCACCACATTCCCCTCACACAAAGATACGATTTTTGAGGTAACAGCAACCACACTCCTATCCTTTAGAGGTGGGAGGTACTTATCAAGAATCTCAAAGATATCACTATCCTTTGGCGTAATCTTTTTTGTTTTAATAGCGGTCACTTTCATATATGTACATAATATCATAGAATAAAGAGGAACTTATGCCAATATTCCTTATTCCCATTCTTATCTTAATTGGAATCTTTGCCGTGTCCGCTGGAGGCGATATTTTTAAAGGTATAGATATTCCAATACCTAGTCTGCAACTATTCCCAACAAAAAGCGCATTGCAAGAAAAGAAGAAGACCGCATCCCCATCTCCTTTGCCAAGCGCCGTTAAAAAAACTCCTACCCCCTCTGTGATATCAGCTCCATTTGTTCTAGATACCATTATCACTCAAGCTCCAGAACATAATGCTCAAATTAGTGATACCAATGTAATAACATTTGAGTTTGAGGGCTCTGTTCATCCATCAGATACCAAAGGGACTATAACCTTTGAAACTAAAATTGATGGGATTGATTCTGATTGGAAAGCAACTTCAAGCAGACAACGGAAAGTTACGCTCCCTGCAGGGCAAGAGGGATATGTATTTTCGGTTCGGGCAAAACTTGGAACAGTAGTTGACGTGACCCCTGCAAAAAGCGCATTTAGTCTTGCGCTCTCTCCCTTTTTTGGAAAGGTGAAAATTTCAAGCGTGCAGGCAGCTACCAGTTCTAAAAATTCTCTTATCAAACTCACAACGAGCCTAGATACAGATGAAAAAGCCACGATAACAGGGTGGAAAATACAGGGACAAGCAGGATCCTTTGTCATTCCCTTGGGGATAGAGAATATTCGCTCTACTCTTAACATTATCCCAAACGATAATATTGTTATAAAAAAATCAGATACTATTTTACTTACCGGAGACCAAAGTCCTTTTGGAGTAGGGAAGAATTATAACTTCAGGCCAAATACCTGTATTGGATATCTGAAAGCATACTACACCTTTCCCCTTTCTGTTACTTCATCATGCCCCAATACAAAACCTGAGATAGATGAAATTACTGGCTTTAGTGAGCCATGCCAAGAATTTATACTAAAGAAGATTAACTACTCCTCTTGCAATGTTCCAGACTACTCACAAAATGTAGCAGTTTCAACTGATGCAGAATGTGTTTCCTATATCTCAAATACTTTCAACTATAATGCTTGCTATCAAGAACATTCTCAAGATGTAAACTTCCTCAAAAATGAGTGGCACGTGTATATGAATACAAACTTCATACGCTCTCTCCATGACGCTATAGAATTAACGGATCAGAATGGATTGCTTGTAGATAAAAAAGTATACTAGTCGTGCCTATACATAAAAGCATATGCAAAAAGAGCGGCCCGAAGGTCGCTCTTTTATTTTCCAGACTTCATTTTAGGCATAAAAGCTGGTCGCTCTAAAGTAAGCTTTATAGACTTCCCATAGGAAATTATGTTCAAAAGAACATCAACATCCTCCTCGCAACCCAATATATAGTTCTTCTTTCCTATTTTAAGGAGCATAGGAAATCCAAAAAAGAACGCCGCCTTTCTAATGTCCTTTGCAGTTATCTTGCCCTCAGTAGTTAGCTTGGGCAATCCACCGTTACTAGAAAGCTTTGATGGAATAATCCCCTTGCGGAGATTACATAGGGACACTTTCATGTTCTCTCAATCTCCTTTGAAAATCCTTATTTTTTGGTGCCAGTATTATCCTATACTAAAATAGATAAATAAAAAAGTGACCGTTCTAGTAACACGACCGCTTTTGCTATATCAGAGACTATCTCTGATCTTTTTTCCCTTTGTGGAAAAACTTCCCACATTTAGGATGGAAAAATCCTCCTTTGTCTCCCTCAACTAATATGTAGCGCACAGGACAGCTACAACTGGAGTTCTCTGGAGTTATAGGGAACTTCTCAAGATATATTATACCCTTCATCATCTTCCTCCACGCACTTTTAAACTAACTTACTATTATCAATAAATTCAGAAAATGTCAAGCCTATCCGTGCTTTATCTCCACAACATCCCCGTCTTGCATTACATAGTCCTTCCCTTCCATTCTAAGTACCCCCTTTGCTGTAGCTTGAGTATATCCCCCAACTTCAAGTAGTTTCTCTGTTGTAATTACTTGAGCACGGATAAATTTCTCTTTAAAGTCGCTATGAATTGCTCCTCCAGCATCTGGCGCTTTATCCCCCCTATGTATGGTCCATGCTCTTGTTTCGTCTTCCCCTGTGGTAAAGAACGTAATGAGGTTTAAGAGTTCATAGGACTTTTTAATAAGCTCTGGGAGTTGAGGCACAACCCCTAGTTCCAAAAGCTCATCTTTTAAGGGACCTGCAAGTTCTGCCTCCTCTTTAATATTCATCATAACAAAAGGAGCGCCAAGCTCCTTAAGCTTTGATATGATTGCAGGAGGAACATCTCCTATGGTATTTAGCAAGTACAGCATTGGCTTTGCACAAAGAAGCTGCAGATGATGGATATGCATTGCTGATTCGGGATTCTCTTGAATGAAGGGAAATATAGGGGCGCCTTGAGATAAAAGCTCTTGCAGTTTCAAAAGTACATCTCTTTCCAAGATAGCTTCCTTCTTTTGTGCTCGTGCTTCCTTCTCAACGCTTAAAAGACGCTTTTCTACGGTCTCCAGGTCCTTTAAGGAGAGTTCGGTAGCAATGATGTCAATATCCCGCATAGGGTCTATATTATCCTCTACGTGTATGATCTCTGTCCCTTCAAACACGCGCACCACCTGGCATATAGCGTCTACCTCACGAATAGAAGCTAAGAATTGATTTCCCAATCCCTCCCCTTTATTCGCCCCCTTTACTAGCCCCGCAATATCTACAAACTCAACTACCGTAGGAATAATCTTTTTTGAAGAAAACAACGAAGCAAGCTTTTCTAGCCTTTCATCTGGAACCTCAACCATACCTACATTAGGATCAATCGTTGCAAAAGGATAATTTGCAATCTCCACGTCTTTTTTTGTTAACGCAGAAAACAACGTGGATTTCCCCACGTTTGGAAGTCCCACAATTCCGATACTAAGACTCATGATAGTTTTCTATAGCTTGTTGATCGGCCTTGCCCGATACGCTCTATTTTTTTGAGACGCATTAATTTATCAATTGATTGCCTGACGGTTGGATAAGCAACTTTTGTTTTTTCAGAGATTTCACGCGGTGTAGCGCTATCAACTTTTTGAAGGTAACTCCAAACAGCAAGCTGCTTTTGAGTAAGCAACCGTTCAATATTTTCTTTGGAAAGCAAATCAATAGCAATTTCTGATTGCTTCAAGAAAATAGTCGAAAAGAAATCCAGCCATGGAATAATGGTTTCATTTTGGGCACCAAATGTTTTCTGGCTTTGACGGAGCGCGAGATAATACTCTGACTTATTATCTTCAATAGACTTCTCGTGCGAAGCATAAGGCATGTACAGATATCCTTCTTTGAGCAAAAGAAGATTTGTAAGAACGCGAGAAAGCCGGCCATTGCCGTCTTGGAACGGATGTATCTGCAGAAACTCAACAAGAAAGTTCCCTACAATAAAGAGGGGGTGATATTTCTTTTCGGCGAGAGCTTCTTGTGTCCATTCAATCAATTCCTGCATTTCTTTGGGCGTGAGATATGCTCTCGTAGTGTCAAAGAGTATGCCAACGGACTCACCCGCCGCATTTACCATCTGCACTTGATTCTCTTTCTTTTTGTATTCACCGCGGTGATCCTCGTCTTTCTTTGTATATTTTAGAAGCTCTTGATGGAAATGCTTGATAGAGCTTTCACCAAATGTAAGATTTTTCCACGAATCAAACACATTCTCCAAAAGTTCATAGTATCCCTGTACTTCTTGTTTGTCGCGATCAGTAAATTTCTGAATATCAATGCCGCGCATCAATTTTTCTACATCTTCATCAGAAAGCTTGGCACCCTCAATACGAGTAGAGGCGCCAGTTGAAGTAATCAGAACTGATCGTTTGAGACGGCTTAAAACCTGGGGAGAAAGCCGAGCCCCGGCAATCCACTGCCCCTTCAACTCGTCTATTTTTGTTATTTTCGACCAGATTTCAGCTGGTATCTGCCCCAGTCGTTGGTCTAATTTGTTATTTTTTGCCATAGGTAATCCGATACATCAACTATAGCAGATTATAGCGATTTAGCAAAGTGGAAAATGCTAATGTTTCACCACCTCCAACTCTATCAAAAAAACTCCTTGTTTGGCGATTGGGGCAAATGAGGATAAAAAACGAGGGAAGTTATGAGCTTCCCTCGGATTCCTTAGCAAACAATCTGTTTCCCGTGCCGTTTCTGGAACGGTACAGAAAGATGCCCAGGCTTACGCCCGCAACTATCACAACCATGACGAAGGCGGCTGCGTGCTGCAGGAACGGTGCCCTGGCTATCACACCCTCGATGGCCTCCCAGAAGATAATCATATACGTGCTGTACTTGACCCATCTTCCAAAAAACGTCGCGAGGAAAAACCATTTCCAGGGATACCGCGTGTTTCCCGCAATTATCCCTCCCACATCAAATAAGAAAAGGGAGGGCAATAAAGCGAGGAGAAAAAGGACGGCGGCGGTTCGTTTCTCGTCGCGCATTCGTGCTTCCAGCTTTCGGTGGACCCACGAGTTCTCAATGGCTTTAAACTCGCCCAGCCACCTCCCAAAGTGATACGCCGTACTCTCCCCAAACGCGGCAGAGAGAGCGTAAAAGAAAGCAACGAGCACCAGAATATTCTGGTCCGCGATGCTCACGTACACGGGCATCATGCTGGGGGCCGGAATAAAGATGGTTGCGTTCGTTACCGCCCCCACCACTCCAATCGTCACGTAGCTCAATGGCCCGGAAAAGATGAAGAGTTCTTCATCAATGAACACAAGCGCGAGCAATGCCGCCAGCAACAGCATAAGAACAAATCCTCCAGTCAGGAGGAAACCTTTACGAGAACGCATGTTCTTCCTCCAAAACAACAAATGTAAAGAGCGATTCCCTCCTACTTATAGGGGTTTAAAGAAAAAATGTCAAAATCTCACGCACTCAAGAGATAAGAGTGCCCGTGAAGGGTTTGCCTTCCACTGCCTTTTTCAGGTTTTTTAAATCCTTGCCCTTTATAATCTTTACTTCAAGCTTGAGCTTTTCTGCAACTCTGGTTGCTATGGGGTCAAAGGGGGCCGACATACCCGGAGTCCAAGTTGCGGGAATGAGCTTTTTGTACTGCTTCCAGGAAAGCTCTTTGATTGGTTTTGCCTTCCCATTCTTTTTTGGGTCTTCACTATATACAAAGGCAATATTGCTCGCGTTCACTACCTGCTTTGCTCCAAATTTCTTGGCAAGCTGTACTGCATCATAGTCAGTGGACCGGCCCGGTTTCCAGCCAGAAGCAATAAAAAGACGCTTTTTTGAATTTTTGAGTTTTTTAACCATGCTCAAAGAAGGCTCCTCGTCAATAACCCATGGATAGGCCTGCTTTTGAAAAATGGTGCGCAGTAAATGGGCATTAAGCCGCGTTGCGTGAATACCAATCCAGTCTAAGTCCTCGTTACTCATCTTTCCAACCTGCCTGCCCGCTTTTTGGTACACCCTGGCTGTTTTGCCCCCGCCCGGGATAATGATAAATCGTTTTCCTGTTTTGAATTCTTGTAATAAAAAACTCCGAAACGCTCGGAGAAAGGAAACCGCAATACCGTCGGAATCAGAAAGATGGGGAACTATAATGGAGCCCCCAAGAGAAATAACCGTAAATTCATTTGTTTTTGCCATACCCCGTAAGGCAAAACCGATTCAAGAAGACCTGTAGCGCCGTAGGCGTTGGGCAAGATATCTTCTTCCTGCCGTGGACTTTAAGTAACGCTCACGCTGCTTAGCGTCTTCTTGACTCAGGCATGCCTCTAAATAAATTGTCTTAAATGGTCTTCTAAACTTTGTTGAAAAATTATAGCCCCGTCTATGTTCTTCTAATCTTTGCTTCGGGTTTTCCGTATACCTGTATAAGTATCGCCGTCCTTAATACTTTCTAATACATAGACCCAGAAGAACATAATCGGTTTTGCTTTACGGGGCATACCCAGCCCCTATTATATACCCTTGCAAAACCTTTGACAATGCTTGGCTGGGCCAAGACAGTCTTAGCCCAAGCTTGGGCTAAGACTGTCTTGGCCC
>JAQBTT010000038.1 GCA_027624865.1 bacterium | reverse complement strand
CACCCAGCTTTGCTTTCTGCTACGACCTTTCTTGGCATAATCGTTTTTAATATAGGAGCAATGGATATTGTGTTTCGAGACATCGGACTCTTGTTTGCCGCATTAGCACTAGTGAAAATTGCGTTAGAGCATGATTAACTCTCCGGTAGAGGAAATAAAGAATAGAATGGATATAGTCCAAGTGATTGGAGAGTATGTAAAGTTGCAAAAAACTGGGGCAAATTATCGCGGGCTATGCCCTTTTCATTCAGAAAAGGGACCTTCTTTTTTTGTGAGTCCTGCTCGTCAAATGTATCATTGTTTTGGGTGTAGCGTTGGAGGGGATTTATTTCAGTTTGTTATGCAAATTGAGGGGATTGAATTTGTAGATGCCTTGCGATTGTTGGCGCAAAAAGCAGGAGTGGAACTTAAAAAGAGTGATCCATCCTTTGTTAAAGTTCAGTCAGAGAGAAAGCAGTTGCAAGAGGTGCTGGAGCTTGCCTCACGGTTCTTTGAAAAACAGCTTGAGTCAACTCAAGGACTCATCGCAAAGAAATATTTGCAAGAGCGAGGGGTGAAAGATGAATCTTTTGCAACGTGGCGCATTGGGTATGCTCCAGATGCAAAAAGAGCGTTGCTGGATTTTTTAAAGAAAAATGGACACACAGAAGGGGAGATTATGAAAGCAGGACTTCTTATTAAGACGGAGGACGAGAGCGTGTATGATAGGTTCAGGTCTCGCATTATGTTCCCTATATTCAGCTTGCAAGGAGATATTGTTGGGTTTGGTGGGCGTATCTTTGGCAAAGAGGACAGCAACCTTGCAAAGTATATGAATAGTCCGGCAACTCCTCTATATGATAAAAGTAATATTCTGTATGGGCTTAACAATGCAAAGATAGAAATTCGAAAACAGGATTTTTGCGTATTGGTTGAGGGATACATGGACGTTATCTTAACAACTCAGACCACAACAAAGAATGTAGTTTCCACCTCAGGAACCGCGCTTACCCCCTTTCATTTACAGCTCTTAAAAAGATATTCAGACAATCTCATTTTAGCCTTTGATATGGATATTGCAGGGGACTCTGCAACCAAGCGAGGTATTGAACTTGCCCTGTCCCAAGGATTTAGCGTAAAGATTGTTCGTCTCCCTGAAGGCAAAGACCCAGCAGACATTGCAAAAGAGGACCCATTGCTGTGGGAAAAAGCACTCAAAGATGCCTCTTCTATTATTGATTACTATTTTGAGACAGCGTTTACCACGTTTGATAAGACAACAGCGGAAGGGAAAAAAAGAGCAGCAGCTCTTCTATTAAATGTTATCTCCAAACTTCCAAATAAGATTGAGCAGACGCATTGGATTCAGCGTTTGGCTGATGAACTTCGCGTAAAAGAGGAAGCAGTGGTAGAGGAGCTTGCAAAAGTAAAGAAAGAGCCAGGCGAGAGAAGAGAATTTACTGATGTTCCAAAGGCTGCTGAAGAGAAAAAAACAAGGCGAGAGTTAATTGAGGGGCGCATTCTTACATTACTTTTTTGCAGCGTAGAAAATCTTAAAAAAGTAAAAGAAGAAGACACGCAAAGAATGTCGCTTAAAACTCAAGAGATTATTGCTGGACTTGTCAAGGCAGAGAACTTAGAATTTTCATCTCTGGAAAAGGTATTTCCACCAGCAACATTAAAAGAGGTAAAGCAGATTGCGCTTTTAGCAGATATTGAAGAGGATGAAGAGGAATTTCAAGATGAGTTTAACTTGTGCTTACATTCCCTTGCAATATTTTCGCAAAAAGAGCGCTTGGAGGAGATTATAAAAGATATTCGTGAGGCGGAAGGCTCAAAAGAATTTGAGAGATTGGACTTGCTTTTAAGGGAATTTTATGAGATAACCAAGGAACTGCAAAGCTAACGCTCACACAGTTTCCCCCGACCCCCCTCTTTTCACAACCCACGGTTTTGAATAATTTCCTACACGGGGGAAACTGAAAATTTTATTCTAAAATTTACATGGCAAAGAAAAAACAAACAAAAAAAGTGGTTTTAAAAAAGAAGTTGCCTGCGAAAAAAAAGGTGGCATCTTACAAAAAAAAGGTTGTCAAAAAATTGGCAAAGCCTAAAAAACCTGCTTTAAAAAAGGCAGTAAAGAAACCTTTACTTGCAGAGGACAAACTTCGAGAGCTTTTTGAAAAAGCACAGCCAAGAGGCTTTGCAACCTATTCTGAGATTCTCTATCAGTTTCCTGGCATTGAAAGAAATATTGATGCCTTGGAGCTTTTGTATGCAAAATTGGAAGATTCTGGCATCCGAGTAGAGGAGGTGCGAGAGTATTTAACTATTCCTGAAAAAGACGAGCAGGATAAAAAAAAGATAGATGATGATGCTCCTTTAGACTCAGTGCAGATGTACTTAAAGGAGATCGGAAAAATTTCTTTTGTCACAGCAGAGCAAGAGCGAGATCTGGCAAAGAGGATTGAGAAAGGAGATATTGAGGCAAAAAAGCAGTTGGCCAGGGCTAATCTTCGCTTGGTAGTATCTATTGCAAAAAGATACATAGGGCGCTCCCCAAACCTTACATTGCTTGATTTAATTCAAGAGGGGAACCTTGGGTTGTTTCGTGCAGTAGAGAAGTTTGACTGGAGAAGAGGGTATAAGTTTTCAACGTATGCTACCTGGTG
>JAQBTT010000037.1 GCA_027624865.1 bacterium | reverse complement strand
TCATCCTTCCAACTCTTCTCCTGCAATTTCCACCCCATATCTCTAAGGAGCTGCAATTCCATCAGAGTGAATTTATGTGGAAGAAACCGCCGCCCTTTAGAAAGGTACAAAATGCCATTTGCACTTCCCGTTTCTTTATCAAGAAATAATCCATTGAGATAGGAGTTTCTTCTGCTTACTATAGTCAGATGCCGCAAAATTCCCTCTGCATTAATATACCGGTTGGCTACATCCTGGAGAGGGTTGGATTTTTCATTGTATATGATTCTTGCCACTCCCCTTTTAACATTTAGATTTTTGTCATAGTCTATATCTACAGAAATCTTCCTTTCGCCAAATTTATAAGTTTCCCTTTGACCTATATTCCTCTTTCTAAATTCCCAATTCAAAATATCCAGTTTTTTGAATCCTGCAGCTACAGGGTTTTCATCGTGAAGGCTTGTAACTTGTTTGAGATCTCGTAAATCCCCCAAAACCAGTGTAGTTTCCTTGCATTTTTTCTGATACGCTTGAAAATACTCATCACGGATCTCAATAAGTTCCTTTCGGCTTGCAATAGGAGCTTTCAGTGTCTGATCAGTCCTGCTCTGTAATTCTTTAGTTGTATAGCCACATCCCAAGCGCTTTTGATAATCACTTATGGCTTTTTCCAAAGGATAAAGGTCCTTTACAGGAGTCTTTACAAAAGTTTTCCGGTAAGTGAACTGACGTGAACTCCACCTTTTTATCAATCTACCTCTGGAATTTCCCAAATAGCCCTTTAAGTCTCCAATTGCTGAAGAGAGGCTCTTTTGGACTTTACAAAGGCGAATAGTTCCTTTGGAAGCTCTACCCTTCTCAAAAAAACCACTAAATATAGGCGTTTTTACTAAAGTTACTATCATCATACAAAAAAATAGACTAATTACAGCAAAAACAGACTATTATACAGTAATTTTAATTATAGTCAAAATCTTTAATTTAAATTAACGAGTCTCTTGCAAAATTCGAACAGGAAAGTTGTTCATAACTCTGATCAAGGCGAAATATTAAGGAGAAGCCAGGCGCATGCCAGAGCTGGGCAGCTTTTTAGGAAAAATAGCGAGAAAATGGCCTGCTTAGGAGCAGAAGGAAGCGTCTTTCCAGGGCAAGAATGCTAAAAGTAAAAGAAAAGCTTGCTAGCGAACGAAGTTTAGTATTCCATCGGCGGCTAAGGCAAGAATGCCAAACATGAGGTGGCACGCTACTTTGGCATTGCCTCGCACGCGAACCATTCTCCCCCCAAAATCATCCTTGAGACGACTGTTGACTCTTTCAGCTGAGGAACGCTGGTTGTATCGCGTCTTTTCTGGCGTGGTCAAGTTGAGAGTTCGCAAGGCTTTTGCTTCCGCTTCGAGCTCTGCCTTTGCCTTCCCATCTCGCCGCGTATTTTTATCGATGATCGGGACGTGTCCAAGGCTCGTGCTGTGCTGCTCAATTTGGGGGCAATCATAGGCAGCATCCATTAGGTCATATAGGCTGGTAACCTTCGCAGCAGTGGCCTCTGCCAGGGGTAACGCTACCTGACTATCGTGAACGGAGGCCGAGGTGACAATGCAGCTCAAGGGGATATCACCATCACCGGTGTCGATGTGACACTTGTATCCCACCCAGTAATTTCTATTGCCTTTGCTGTCAGCCTTGGCTCCAACATCACATGCTTTGGGCAAATCCGCCAGCCGCTCTTCTTGAGTCATCTTTAATTGCCGATCTAGCCGCTTAGACTCTTTGGGGCGCTCTTCCCCCTTTTTAGGACGCCCTCGCTTTTTGCGTTTCTTCTCTTCTTTCTTTTTGCGTAAAGGCTTCTCCCTTGCTTCAACGGCTGTTGAGTCCCTGGATACATGTCCAACCAATCGCCCCTCATACATCTTTGAGATCAATGCATCGTGCACCAATCTCGGCAGCTCCGACTCAGAAAACTCGGAGAATGCTCTCGAAAAAGTTGACTCGTCAGGAACTTGACTCCTTCTCTCCCAACCGCAGATTCGGCGAAGCGAAATATCTGACTCAACCCTTTCGATCAGAGCTCGAGTTGTCGGCATGTTGAACACCGCCTTGGCAACAAATGCCCTAGACAGAGCAGCGCGATCCTTTGGTGGTCGACCAACGCAGCCGAGGAATCTGGGCAAAAACTGCTCGATCCTGACCACCTCGAGTATAGCTACTAGCTGCTGCTGTTTTTCGGTCAGGGGCCCAAGCTGCTCTTTGAGTTCGGGAAAAAGTTTACCTTGAATTCTATCCCAGAAACGTGATAAGGTCTTGAGCATAAACTTCCTTTTCTTGGGTATGTTTGGGTTGTAATGAGCTACAAAGATACCTGAGAAAGGAGTTTATGTTGTCAAAAAATCCCCGAAGAGGGAGAAAAATCAGCTAAAGAGCCTCTTTTGCAAGAGGCTCTAATGTTTCATAATTTTCATTGCAACACGGTTCTTGGTTTATGTAGAGTCGTAAGGTTCTTTTTAATGCCTGCCACAAACATCTAGAAATGGGAAGGTCTAGCCAAATGATCATATCTACTTGTGGCCAGATGTGCAGTTGTGCACGAGAGTAGTTTCCGGTGAAAATCCAATGATCTGCAGTCATTTCTTTCTTTATGAGCGAGAAAAAATCTTCATCACTACGTTTTGTCCAATTCGGTAACCAATAGAGGTCATCAAGGTCAATGCAATTACGACCTGTAAGATCTGAAAGCTTTTGGCCAAGAGTTGTTTTTCCACA
>JAQBTT010000013.1 GCA_027624865.1 bacterium | reverse complement strand
GAGAGCTGGGCCCTGGCAAACCTTAATACGCCGTCGCCTCAACGGCGACATGGCATACTAAGGTAGGTTTCCCGCAAAAGCCAAGCAGTTGGCTTTTGCGCCCATAGCTCAATGGTAGAGCAGTGGCCTTTTAAGTCATTGGTTGCAGGTTCGAGTCCTGCTGGGCGCACCATCAAATGTTAAAAGGATTTTTTTTGACAAAATAGGAAAGGGATGATAGGAAAAGAGCAGTTATTTTATTACGAATGATGCCACATCAAAAGGAGGTGAGGCAATGGTTTTGGTACAGTTCAAGAAATGCACGAAATGCCAAGGCGACTTGCTTTCTGATGGAGACGAATGGCGTTGCTTGCAGTGCGGAAGATACTACTATCCTCCAAATACACAACTTCACCCTGAGCCAGGCTGTTACGGAGAGAATTCTGAAGTAGGAAACGTTAATGTAAGAATTGAGGGTCACAGACGCGCTTTGGTGAGTTGGTGGGAGAGAAACAAAAAGATTATTGCATGCATAGATAGAGGGATGAGCAATAAAGATATTGCAAAGGAGGTGAGGAGATCTCCAGACACAATTTCTAAGATTAGGGTAGAGTTAGTAGAGAACCGAGCTTCTGCTTCTGAATAAGGCGTGGGCACTGCATAAGCAAACAATCGAAAACTGCCCTTGGCACATTGAGGGCAGTTTTTATATAGGATATTCTTGTATTGACAAGATTATCCGTTTGTGTATAAGAGTCATAGCAAAGAATAGCAGTGAGGTATTGCCATGGTAGAGATTGGAGTATTCCTCATGGATGATGAGGAAATGATGCGCGAACTCTTGCGGGAGACATGCCCCGCGGAGTATCAAGTTCTAGGAGAAGCGGCCAGCTGTCAGGAGGCACGCAATAAGCTTCCCGAGCTTGTCGCCTTTAATGGATTCTTGGCTGCAATTTTGGATGGTACCTTGCCAGATGGGCGGGGTGAGGAAATTGCAAAGCAGATCAAGGAGGCCCGGCCAGATACTTTCACAGTGTCTTTCTTGGGGGACGATACCCCACAATTATGGGGGGATGCAAATTTTCAAAAGGGGGGTTCTATTTTTGATCTCTGGAGAGATCTGAGAAAGCTCATCTCCTAAGGCGAAAACGGGCATTGCCTTTGCTCTATAGCAAAGGCAATGCCCTCTTTTTTTTGGTATACTAGAAGACATGAAAAATAGAATTATATTGCATATTGATATGGATGCTTTCTTTGCCACGATAGAGGAACGTGAGAACCCTCGCTTTAAAGGAAAACCTGTGGTGGTAGGAGCTGAACCTAAAGAAGGGAAGGGCAGGGGAGTCGTAGCAACTTGCAATTATGAGGCAAGAAAGTATGGTATCCATTCTGCCATGCCTATTTCGCAAGCATGGCGTCTTTGTCCTGATGCAATATTTCTTCCCGTAAATGGTGCTCTATATTCTCGGGTATCAGAAAATATCATGGAGGCTATCAAAAAGTTTGTAGTTGATTGTCCAGTGGAGCAGGTGTCCTTGGATGAAGCTTACGTGGATTTGTCGAGCAGTGTGCGACAATACTCCAATACTAGCGAGTATTGGAGTATTGCGCGAAAGATTGGAAAGGAGATGAGACAAGAAATTTGGAATCGAGAACGCTTATCTTGCACGGTTGGCATTGGGCCTAATAAAATGGTGGCAAAGATGGCATGTGAACATGCAAAACCAAATGGAGTTTTTAGTGTTCAGCCAAAAGATGTAGATGCTTTCCTGCTGTCTCTTTCTATTCGCAAAATCCCAGGGGTAGGACCAAAGACAGAAATTGCGCTGGAGAGATTTTTAAAGAAAAAAAATCTTACAACAAAAGACGTAAGGGGGATAGTAAAAGAGGAGCTTGTAAATCTTCTTGGAGTATTGGGAAACTCCCTATATGAAAAGGTGCGAGGCATTGATGCAAGTTCTGTTGCTTTACATGATGAGATAAAATCTATTGGGAGGGATTATACATTCCAAAAAGATACCAGAGATGGGGAGGAGATACTTTCAGTATTCCGCAGACTCTCTTTGGATGTTGCACAAGAAATCAAAGAGCGGGAGTACTTTTTTAAGACTATAACTGTGGTATGTCGTTTTCAGGGGTTTGAAACACACACCAAATCCAGAACGCTCAAGGAAAGCTCAAAAGATGACAAGGTTCTCAAAAAGGAAGCGATGCGTCTTTTGCTCAAGTTCTTAACAGAAAATTTAAAACCTGTGCGTCTGGTTGGAGTACATGTGCGGGTTGTCGCAAAACCTCTTCAGTGATATACTTAGTGGTATGATAAAAGGGACAGGAAAACTTGCAATTCTTTTTTTTATTGGAGCGATGGTTATTGGAGCGTATTTCTATGGATTCAAGGTAGGAAAATCTGAGGCCAGAATAGTTCCAATTGAAGGAGTAAAAAATGCAGAAGTAGGACAACCAGAAGCAGTAGATTTTTCTTTGTTCTGGGATACTTGGGGTATTCTTCAAGAAAAGTATGCTAAAGCAGAATCCTTTGATTATCAAAAGATGGTGTATGGAGCCATTTCTGGGATGGTAGATAGCCTAGAAGACCCTTACACGGTGTTTATGGAGCCAGAGGACAGCAGGCGCTTTCAGGACGATATATCAGGCTCTTTTGAGGGTGTTGGTATGGAGGTTGGTATTCGAGACCGCCAGCTTCAGATTATAGCGCCTCTGGAGGGAACTCCTGCAAAGAAAGCTGGCTTGCGCTCAGGAGATATTATCGTGAAAATAGACGACTCTCCTACAAGAAGTCTTTCGCTGGACGAAGCGGTATCGTTGATTCGAGGTCCGCGAGGAACCAATGTTACTTTAGCTATTTTGCGGGATGATTGGACTGAGACAAAAGATATCGTTGTTACGAGAGCCACCATTAAGATTGTTTCTGTAAAGTGGGAGATCCGCAAAGATAATATTGCTTATGTGCAATTGATTCATTTCTCAGAGGATGCATCAGGTACCTTTAGTGCTGCTGCAACAGGCATACTTGCTTCTTCTGCTGATAGAATTATTTTGGACTTAAGAAATAATCCAGGAGGATTCCTTGAAGTTGCAGTAGATATTGCAGGATGGTTTTTAGAAAGAGATCAAGTTGTTGTGATTGAAGACTTTGGAGAGGAGGGAAGTGAAGTTATATACAAGGCAAAAGGGAATGGAAAGCTGGGTTCCTATCCCGTAATCATTTTAATGAATCAGGGCTCAGCTTCAGCTTCTGAGATTCTAGCAGGGGCATTGCGAGATCACTCTGCAGTTGCATTGGTTGGGGAAAAGTCTTTTGGGAAGGGTTCTGTACAAGAGCTTGAGAATCTTACGGGTGGCGGCGCATTAAAGGTAACTGTTGCAAATTGGCTTACTCCAAATGGAGATCACATTACCGACATTGGACTTGAACCTGATGTGCAGGTTGAGATGACACCAGAGGACTTTGCAAGTGAGCTGGACCCTCAGCTTGACAAGGCCCTTGAATTGATAAGAGATTTGTGAGAAGATACTGTTATAGCGCTACGCGATATATTAATCGCATTTTCTCAGAATTTTATTTAATACATTACTAAAATTCTTCAAAAATACTCTACTATGAAAGTTATACTACTACAGGACGTACCAAAGTTAGGGAAAAAGCTTGACGTAAAAGAGGTGGCAGTAGGTTATGCCCAAAACCGTCTTATTCCAGAAGGGCTAGTAAAACCTGCAACGAGGGAGGCTTTGGAGTGGGTGGAGATGCAAAAAGAGCTTGCAGAGAAAGGAGCAGAGGAAAGTCTTGTAAAGTCTCAAGAAATGGCATCTCAACTTGATGATATGGAAGTTCAGCTTGCGATGAAAGTAGGAGAGGAAGGACAGCTATTTGAGGCAGTGAGCACGCAAAAGATTCAAGATAGACTAAAGGAGATGGGGTATGTTGTGAAAAAGACACAGATTAAGCTGGAGAGCCCATTAAAGGAAGTTGGAGAGTTCCCTGTGAAGTTGAGCTTTGAGCACAACCTAGAGGCTGAAATTAAAATAATTATTACAGGAGAAAGCGAATAGCGTTTGTATTGTTTCCTTTTGCGGGAAGCAAAGAGGCTTTTTTTTGTGATTACTTGCATGGAATCTGTATGCATATGACTCGCTATATCTTTATTGCAGGAGGTGTGATGTCTGGCGTTGGGAAAGGCGTTGCCACGGCATCTATAGGAAAAATTCTCTTGAGTAAAGGTTTTACTGTCTCTGCAGTAAAGATTGATCCCTACATCAATGTTGATGCAGGAACGATGAACCCCCTGGAGCACGGGGAGGTTTTTGTAACTGATGATGGAACTGAGTCAGATCAGGATCTTGGGAATTATGAGCGTTTTTTGGGAAGGTCTTTTTCTAAGGTAAACTACATGACCACAGGGAACGTGTATGACACTGTTATTAAGCGGGAACGGAACTTGGAGTATAAGGGAAAATGTGTGGAAGTAGTTCCTCATATTCCTCTTGAAGTAATCTCACGCATCAAAGATGCAGGGAAGCAAGACAAAGCAGATTTTGTGTTAATTGAGATAGGAGGGACGGTAGGAGAGTATCAAAATATGCTTTTTTTGGAGGCAGCTCGCATGATGCAGGCAAGTAGCCCCGAGCAAGTTTTTTTTGTGATGGTAAGCTACCTTCCTATCCCGTCTAGTATCGGTGAGCAAAAGACAAAACCTACGCAGACTGCTGTGCGTACTTTAAATGAAGCAGGTGTTCGGCCTGATATGATTATTGCTAGGTCCGAGCTTCCCGTAGACAGACCAAGGAAAGAAAAGATTTCTCTTTCTTGCAATATTCCAATTGACCATGTTATCTCAGCTCCTGATGTAGATTTTATCTATGAAATTCCTGTAAACTTTGACAAGGAAGATGTAGGGGGAAAGATATTGCGTAAGTTTGGACTGAAGGATACAAAAAAAGATATGAAGGAGTGGAAGGCAATGGTGCAAAAAGTACGCTCCCTTACAAAGACTGTGAAGATTGGTATTGTAGGGAAGTATTTTGAGATTGGGGACTTTACCTTAATGGATTCCTATCTTTCTGTTATTGAAGCTATAAAGCATGCTGCGTGGGCAGAGAATTACAAGCCTGAGATTACTTGGCTATCAGCACAGCAGTATGAAAAAAACTCAAAAGCACTGCAGGGCTTAAAGCAGTTTGATGGCATTATTGTCCCCGGAGGATTTGGCAGCAGAGGAAGCGAAGGAAAGATTAATGCGATTGGGTATTGCCGAAAGCAAAACATTCCTTTTTTTGGCTTGTGTCTTGGACTGCAACTTGCGGTCATTGAGTTTGCGCGAAATGTTGCAGGGATTATAAAAGCAAACTCCAGAGAATTTACAGAAAAAGGAGACCTTGTTATTGATGTTCTGCCAGAGCAAAAGATTCTTTTAAAAGAAAAGAAGTATGGAGGCACTATGCGTTTGGGTGCTTACGCCTGTAGTCTTCAGAAAGGAAGCCGTGCGTACCAGGCTTACAAAAAGAGCGATATTCAAGAGAGACATCGCCATCGATATGAAATCAATAATGTATACAAAGAGAGACTAGAGGAGAAAGGTATGGTGTTTTCTGGTATAAATAAAGAGAGAGGGCTGGTGGAGATAGGAGAGCTCCCCAATCACCCTTTCTTTATGGGAACCCAATTTCATCCAGAATTAAAATCAAGGCCTCTTTTGCCCCATCCTTTGTTCGTAGCTTTTATGAAAGCTGCAACTAAATAATATTTACAACTTTAACAATTCTTTGAGAACGGTCAAATGATCGCTTGCGGAGAGTAGTAAAACCCACCACGCCTTCTTTTAGAGCAAAAAGAGTGTTATCTTTCCCCATTTTAACGTTTGTGCCGGCAAAGAGTTTAGTGCCACGCTGGCGAACCAAAATCTGTCCTGCCTTGGCTTTCTCGCCTGCAAACAGTTTTATTCCAAGATACTTTGGACCAGAATCTCGTCCAAGTCGTGTTGATCCAGCTGATTTCGTTGTTGACATAGTAACACTATGATAGAAAAAATTAGGAAATTTGTCAACCCAGCCCCAGTGCTGTGGAGCTGGGTAAAAACATACCAAAAGGACATTGTTTTGGTCTTTGGCGTTATCTTAATATCCCTCATTTCATTTAGCGTGGGGTATGTAGTAGCCAGAGATCAGTTAAAGGGCAAAGTTCAGGTTGAAGAGTCGTATGGAGAGTAACATTCCGCAAGAGGTAGAGGAAGAGGAGATTGAAAAGCCAAGTATTCTTTCTCGAATATTTAAGGGACTTATTGTATTTGCGGTTCTTTTGGGCTTTGTGTATCTTTCAGGGTTTGATCAGTACTTTTTTTATAAAAGAACTTCTCCCAAGATCAAACAAGATCCAGTGGTAAGCGCGATAGATGCCAAGGAAATTATCGTTCCTCTGTCTATATTCATTGTAAGAAGTAAGGAGCACAATGGCTCTTTGCGTACAAAAGAGAATGTGCAAGATTTGATTGTAAAAGCTTCGCAAATTTGGGAGCAGGCAAATATTGAGCTTGAGATTAAAGGTATCTATGAGATGGAGCGCAGTGATGATGAGATAGCTCTTCTCCTGGACGATACACCTACGTTTCTTGAAGGAATAGATGGGTACAATCGCTCGTCCATTAATGTATTCTTCACACAGAGACTTGGAGGGATTAATGGTATTTCATTTGGAGGCACGCTGAGTATTGCCGTTGCAGACTACACTACAGTCTATGATTTTCGTGCTTTGGCACATGAAGTAGGACATGCGTTGGGACTAAGTCACGTTGATAACGCAAAGCAACTGATGCATCAAGGAGCAAATGGATTTGAACTCTCTTTAAAGGAAGTATTGAGTGCACGAAAGGGTGCATTAAGGTTTTAAAAATATGAAAGTTATCTTTCTTATTATAATAATCATCATTTCTGCTGCTGGATATTTTGCAGTGGAGCAGGCAGGGAACTCAAATGAGAGCGAAGTGCAAAAAGGGAATGCATTTGTAAAGTATGATCTTATTCGCGTGACTAGCCCTATATCAGGTTCTCTTATCAAGAGCCCAGTGCTCATCAAAGGAATAGCGAGAGGATACTGGTTTTTTGAGGGAGATTTTCTTGTGAAAGTTCTTGATGGAGCAGGAGAGGAGCTTGGTATTGGGATAGCTCAAGCTACAGAGGAATGGATGACAACGGAGTTTGTCCCCTTTGCAGTAACGATTACCTTCACAGAGCCCTCCACGAAGGAAGGTACTATTGTGCTATATAGGGATAATCCCTCAGGATTGCCAGAATTCGATGATGAGCTTTTGGTCCCTGTGCATTTTTAAATTACATGAGAGTGAAATTATTTAATTCCCTTGCAAGAAAGAAGCAGAATTTTGCTGTGCATGGCAACAAGGTTGGAATGTATGTTTGTGGGATAACCCCAGATGCAAAAGCACATATCGGGCATGCTTTTGTTTTTACCTCTTTTGATGTTCTTGTAAGGTATCTGAGGCATCTTGGTCATAAAGTAAGGTATGTCCAAAATCTAACAGATATTGATGACGATATTATAAGAAGATCAAAGGCACAAAAGAAAAACTGGAAGACATTTGGCAAAGAACATGCAAGAGAGTTTCTTCTGGAGATGAGATGGCTAAATAACGTGGACCCTGACGTATATCCCAAAGCAACAGAACATATACAAGAGATGATTGTGCTTATTAAAAAGTTGCTCAAAAAGGGGGTTGCGTACGTAAAAAATGGGTGTGTGTACTTTGAGGTTGCAAAAGATAGAGACTACGGGAAGCTCAGCTTACTGTCAAGGAGAATGATGCTCAAGATTGCAAATGAGCGAGGCAACTATCCTGATGATCCAAATAAGAAAAATCCTCTTGATTTTGTTTTATGGCAGGTAAAAATGCCAGGAGAGCCTGCATGGTCCTCGCCCTGGGGAGATGGAAGACCTGGGTGGCATATTGAATGTTCTGCCATGGCAATGAAGTACTTGGGAGAGACCATAGATATTCAAGGCGGTGGCTCTGATTTACTATTTCCACACCATGAAAGTTCTATTGCTCAATCAGAGACTGCAACGCAAAAACAGTATGCAAGATTCTGGTTACACGTTGGTATGGTGAGGTGTGATGGAGAGAAAATGTCAAAATCTTTAGGGAACGTGGTATTGGTTGAAGATATGCAAAAAAAGTATAGCGCAAATACTCTTCGCATATTTTTGCTTTCCCATCATTATAGGTCCGTATGGGAGTTCCATGAGAAAGATATTGTGAAGGCACAAAAGATAAATGATTTATTTCAGGATGTATGGAAAGTAAAATCAAAGACTATAAAAGCTTTGAATGTTTCTTTGTGGGAGAAAAAATTCTATAGCGCAATGAGCGATGATTTAGGTACGAAAAAAGCTCTTGTGGTCTTGCAAAGCCTTGCAAGGGAAATCGTAAAGAAAAGTCAGAAAAAGAGTATTACTAAAGCTCAGGTATTTTTTACTACGGCTTTCAATATTCTTGGACTTACCATACAATAAAAAACATGACAAAGAATCTTAAAACTCCAAAAAACGTTCTTGCTGTATTTGCCCACCCAGACGATATGGATTTTAGCTCTTCTGGTACTATTGCAAAGTGGGCAAAGAAAGGAGCTACTATAACGTATCTTGTGTGTACAGATGGGGGGAAGGGGTCAGAAGACCCCCTAATGACCCCCAAAAAACTCTCTTTGATCAGGCAGAAAGAACAGCTTGCTGCAGCTAAAATTCTTGGGGTAAAGGATGTCATTTTCTTAACTCACAAAGATGGGGAGCTTGCTCCCAATATGAAGCTAAAAGAAGACATTTCCAAGGTTATCAGGCAAAAGAAGCCTGATTTAGTTATTACCCTTGATCCCACCTTTTTGTATTCAATAAAGAGGGGATTTATAAATCATTCAGATCACAGGGCGGCAGGGCAAGCTACAATTGATGCGGTGTTTCCTCTAGCAAGAGATCGTTTAAACTTTCCTCATCATGAAAAACAAGGCCTTTCTTCCCATAAGGTAAAAACACTTTTGCTCGTTGCTATGGAAGACTTTACGCATTGCGAAGATATTACCAGTATGTTTAAGGTAAAGCTTAAAACTTTACGAGCACATGCAAGTCAGGTTGCAATGGATGGTGTGTTTGAAAAGAGGGTTCGTGAACGTTCCCGTATTATTGGCAAGAAGGCAGGTTTTCGCTATGGGGAGGGATTTAAGAAAATAGATCTTTCATAAAGATAGGAGGTGTTGTGATGGCAAAAAAGTGGAGAGGTCCCGCTCTTTATCATATTCTTCCTTGTGGGGGTGTTGTTGCAGGAGGGTCGGCTGATCCTCAAAATCCTCGGCCCTTTTTTTGCATATGCTGTGGGGCGGTGATCACACTTGCCCGGGCAAGTCAAGAGCTGGAGGAAAGAGTTTCCCCTCTAAAGTTGATTGCAAGTCAGGGAATATTCCTCTAAAGCAAGAATAAGAATTTTGCTTAAAGGGAGAGGGACAAAAGGGTCGGTGTATGGCACATCGACTCTTTTTTTATGGGTCGCTAAAGGAGTAGTTTTTTGATACAGTATATCTATGAAAATTATTACATTATCTCTGCTCGCTATTGTTATCTTTGCAGTAGGGTATGCGGTTTTTGGAAACAATATGTTCCTTGTCTCAAATGAATCTTTGGCAACTGACGAAAATAGGAACTTTTTAAAAGAGGCAAAGGAATTGCCGATTATAAAAAAGGCACCAGAGCTTACTGGACTTACTTCCTGGATGAATTCTGAGCCTCTTTCGCTTGAAGAATTAAAGGGCAAGGTGGTAGCGGTAGATTTTTGGACGTACACCTGTATTAACTGCATTCGTAATATTCCCCATATTAAAGCGCTGTATGAAAAATACCAAGACAATGGTCTTGTTGTTTTGGGGGTGCATACTCCAGAGTTTGAGTTTGAGAAAAATGTAGATAATGTAAAAGAGTCTGTAAGAAGGCATGAAGTAAAATATCCTGTGGCGCTGGATAATGACTATGGAA
Source organism: bacterium (assembly GCA_027624865.1). Taxonomy (GTDB): domain Bacteria; phylum Patescibacteriota; class Minisyncoccia; order Minisyncoccales; family UBA10102; genus 01-FULL-49-22b. The sequence goes on along the minus strand of JAQBTT010000013.1, from coordinate 7,576 downwards.
CTTGGAATGCCTTTGAGAATAGATTCTGGCCTGCTCTCTATTTAATAGATGCGCAAGGGAATATTCGCTATACTCACTTTGGAGAAGGGAAGTACGGGGAAACTGAAGCCGCAATACAACAGCTCTTGCTTGAGGCAAATCTTTTGTCACTAGATAAAATTACGAGTATCACGGAGCCTCCTTTGAGTGTGGACTTTCAAAGTATTGGAACTCCAGAGATATATTTTGGGGCAGCTCGCATAAATAATATTGGAAATCCCATTGCAAAAGTTCAGGTAAATGAGCCTCATGAGTTCCTGCAGCCAGAAACAGTTGAGTTACATAAGTTCTATCTTGCGGGAACATGGCTCATTGCTCCTGAGTTTGCAAGGGTAGTTGAGGGGGAAGGAAAGGTGCTTATTCGCTACAAGGCAAATAAGCTAAATATTGTATTTGATACAAAAGAAGCAAAGGATATTCTTGCTAAGGTAAAACTGGATGGTAAGTACCTTACGAAAGAAAACATGGGAGAGGATATTGTTTTTGAGGGAGATGTTTCTTTCTTGATGGTGAATGAAGCTAAGTTGTATAATGTAATAGATACAAAAGATGAATATGGGACTCATGTTCTAGAGCTCACCATTCCTTCTTCCAGCCTTGAGCTTTTTGCCTTTACCTTTGGATAAGGCAGAGATTGCAATATGTGAAAAAGAGTGTATAGTTAAGTTACTTGTGCCCTGACAAGCCCTAAGCACTTATGTTGAAGTGTGGGGGCAATCATGTTCAGGGCTTTTTTATGCAAGAACCTCAAGAGAATAAAGAACAGAACTTTTACGGACTTGGTATAGCGCCTGGTATATTAGAGTTACTTTTAAAGGCTGGATTTACCAAACCCACCCCTATTCAAGCCCGCAGTATCCCTTTGGGGATTGAAGGGAAGGATTTGGTAGGGATAGCTCAAACGGGAACTGGAAAGACCCTTGCCTTTGGTATCCCTATGATACAGTTACTTTTAAGTAGAAAAGGGCAAGGATTGATAGTATTGCCAACGCGAGAGCTTGCGCTTCAGGTAGAGGAGTCTTTGCGAAAGATTGGCAAAACGCAGGGACTTCGCACCGCTGTACTTATCGGTGGACTTCCTTTTGGAGCTCAACGTCGTGATATTTCAAATGGTCCCCACATTATTGTTGGAACTCCAGGACGAATAAATGATCATCTTGTGCAAAAGACTCTTTCACTGTCCAAGGTTTCTATCGTAGTTTTAGATGAAGCAGACCGTATGTTTGATATGGGATTTCTTCCTCAGATTAAAAGTATTTTAAGAAATGTGCCAAGAGAACGCCAGACCATGCTGTTTTCTGCTACGATGCCTCCTGAGATAATGAAACTTGCAAAAGATTACATGAAGACTCCCTTGCGAGTTGAGGTTACTCCGCCAGGCACAACACTGGAAGCTGTTACGCAGGAGCTCTTTATTGTTGCCAGAGAACAAAAGCCAGAGCTTTTACGAAGATTACTACAGCAATACAAAGGGCCAACTCTTGTGTTTATGCGAACGAAACATGGAGCAAAGAAAGTAGCACGCCAAGTGAGGGATTTAAATATACAATCCGCAGAAATACATTCAAACAGGAGCTTGAGCCAAAGAAGAGAAGCATTGGAGGGATTTAAGTCTGGGAAGTATCGCGTACTTGTAGCAACTGATATTGCTTCACGGGGTATTGATGTTATGGGTATTGAGCTTGTTGTAAACTATGATTTACCAGGTAGCGCAGAGGACTACGTACATCGCATTGGACGTACCGCGAGAGCTGGGAATAAAGGACATGCTATTACCTTTGCTATGGTGACTGAAGGAAAGGAGGTTCGCGAAATAGAGAATGTAATTCAAAAGAGACTTTTTACCCTGCCACTCCCTGAGGGATTTGTAGCTCCCAGAGCAGAACCTATAACGCGGTCATCTCGCCCTCGCAAAAGTGGGCGTGGGCCAAGACAGAGACATACGGGATACGGCAGAAGATAGTGACTCTTTTACGGAGTCACTATTATTTTTCATACATTGACGCAGTGTATTTTAGATACAGCCACCATGTTGGTGATTTTTTTGCTATAATAGGAAAGATGGAGAAAGAAATTACCCTAAAAGACAGTACGATCACCTATACGTTAAAAAAGAGCACGCGAGCAAGACGAGTGCGTCTTGTGGTGCATTGTGATGGGTCTGTTGTGGTGACATTACCTCGGCATTTCAAAGAAAGTGTTGCTGAGCGGTTTCTGAAAGAAAAGATGAATTGGGTAGTTTCAAAGCTTGCCTTCTTTGAGAAATTTGAAGGGAAGTCTTTTGGTGGGTATAGTTATAATGATTATGTAAAGCATAAGGAGAATGCTACTTTTGTTGTGCAAAAGAAGGTGGAGTATTTTGCAAGGTCGTATGGCTATTTCTACAATAGAATTAGTATTAAGAATCAAAGGACATGTTGGGGGAGTTGCTCAAAGAAGGGCAATCTCAACTTTAACTACAAGATTCTCTTTTTGCCAGAAAACATTCAAGATTATATTGTTGCTCATGAGCTTTGCCATTTACAAGAGCTCAACCATTCAAAAAGGTTTTGGAAGCTTCTTTTAGGCATACTTCCTGAATATAAAGAAGATAGGAAGCAATTGAAAATGTATAGCTTAGCATAAATCATGACTCAGCAAGAGGCATTAGATATTTTAAAGATGGGGCACCATGTGTTTTTAACCGGGGAGGCGGGGACAGGAAAAACACATGTGTTAAACAAATATATTGCATGGCTCCGTGAACATGCAGTTGCATCTGCAGTTACAGCATCTACTGGGATTGCAGCAACTCACTTAAGTGGTGTTACGTTGCATTCTTGGTCTGGTATTGGTGTAAGAGATAGCATCTCTCCATTTGAGCTTGAACAGATGGAGCAAAAAAAGGTTGTATGGGAAAGACTCAACGGAACAAAGGTACTTATCATTGATGAAATTTCAATGCTTTCGGGGGAGTTTTTTGATATGTTGCATGCGGTCTTACGTCATATGAGGAGAACTTCTGCTCCTTTTGGAGGATTGCAAGTGATATGCTGTGGGGACTTTTTTCAGCTTCCTCCTGTAGTAAAAGAGCAATCCTCATGCAATTATGCGTTTGAATCTGCATCATGGAAAGAGCTCAATCCCGTTGTTTGCTACTTAGAGGAGCAGTATAGGCAGGGAGGGGATGAGTTTTCTTCAATTCTATCTGCAATTCGCGGGCAAAGCATTGAAAAGAAGCATAATGATTTGCTGGTAAAAAGAGGAGAGGTAAAAATTGCAAGCAAGAAAACTATCACACGTTTATTCACGCATAATGTAGATGTTGATACAATGAACGAAGAGAGGCTACAAAAACTCTCCAAGCCAGAAAAGTCCTTTGTGATGCAGACAGCAGGGAAGAAGCAATATGTAGATCAACTGATGCGTGGGTGTCTTGCTCCAAAAACACTATTTTTGCGTAAGGGCGCTGAAGTTATGTTTATAAAAAATTCCCCAGAAGGGGAGTATGTAAATGGAACTCGCGGGAAGGTGATTGAATTTAAGGACCAAGGGCCTGTAGTAAAAACACTTGAAGGGAGGCGCATTATTGCTTCCTCTGTAAGTTGGAAGCGTGAGGAGGATGGAAAGGTGTTAGCTGAGATTCGGCAGTTACCTTTGCGTTTAGCTTGGGCAATTACAGTGCATAAAAGCCAAGGAATGACGCTTAACGAAGCTGAGATGGACTTGTCTCGGTGTTTTGTGCCAGGGCAAGGATATGTCGCTCTTTCTCGTGTGCGCTCTCTTGATGGGCTGTATGTTCGTGGGTTTAATGATATGGCACTTGCCGTAGACAGTAGGGTTGCATCAGCAGACGTGTTGTTTCAAAAGCGCTCAAAGCTTGCCAAAGAAAGACTCCTGCTTCTTTTGCCAGAAGACCTAAAGCTCAAGCATGATGCTTTTATTGTAGCTAGTGGTGGTTCTTTGGAACCCAAAGAAAGTAGCAAAAACGCAACGTGGCAAGAGAAGAAAAGTACGCTTGAGCAAACCCGTGAGCTATTGGAAGGGGGGATGTCTATTGATAAAATAGCTTTGGCGCGAAAGCTTACGGCTTTAACTATTATCTCACACGCAGAAAAGTTACTTTCGCAAGGCGCATCGTTTGATTTTACATACCTTGCTCCTAAAAAAGAGATTCTTCCTGCTTTAAAAAAAGCCATAGCAAAGCATGGCTTTATAAAGCTTACGCCAGTAAAGCGCTCTCTTGAAAGTCAAGGACACAACGTTTCTTTTGATGTTTTGCGAAAGGCGCGTCTTGCGTTGTGGGAGAAATCCTAGTTGCGGTTTTTCTTGATTATTGTTTTTGTAAGATATACACAGGTGGTAAACTTGACAGGAATTCTTGATGTACGTTATAATGTACACATATGAAATCAAAGAGAACCATTTCAGTTACCGAAGCCAGAAAGCGCATCTTTGAGATAATAGAGGACGTGCAAAAGCCTGATACATACTATACGCTCACAGAAAAAGGCCGTCCAAAGGCCGTGGTTTTGTCATATGAGCAGTTTGACGACTTGCTGGACGATTTGGATATATATAGCGATCCGGACCTTCAAAAAGCAATTGAAGACGCAGAAAAGGAAATCGCGAGAGGAGATACTATAAGTTGGGATGAGTTAAAAAAGGAACTTGGGTGGGAGTCAAGAGAGCTTGTGATGCGAGACAAGGGGAAGGGACAATATCAAGTAAAAAAGAAGTTACTTGTTTCTGTGCCCAAGAAAACTTTGCGCAAGCGCTCCTCATAGAAAGTCATGGAAATATATGAGGTTGAAATTCCAAAGCGTGTGCAAAAACAGCTTCAAGCAGTACCCTTGCCTTGGAGAGACCGCATCAAGCGTGCGATTACTCTTTTGGAGGAAGGTGCGTTTGAGGGTGAAAAAATGCATGGAATTTATATGGGTAGCCGCAAGATACGAGTATGGCCATATCGTATATACTATCGAGTTGATAAGAGCAAAAAAATGGTATTTATTCTTGAAGTAAAGCATCGTGGAAGTACGGACTATAAGTAGTATCTTATGAAACAATCTTTTACCGTGCGTGATTTACCTTTGCAAGAACGCCCCAGAGAGCGTCTTGAAAAATACGGGGCAGAGATGCTTTCCGCTCAAGAGCTTTTAGCTTTGATTTTAGGTAGGGGAGTAAGAGGAGAATCTGTTATGGTTACCGCTCAAGCACTGCTTTCCAGGTTTGGTTCTTTGGAGGGAGTTATGGAGGCGTCCTTAGAAGAGTTAAAAAAGCTTAATGGTATTGGTATGGCAAAGGCGGGTCAAATTAAAGCATGTCTTGAAATTGCAAGGCGAGCGCAGGGTGCTTCTTTAAAAGACGCAGATAGCAAAAAAGCGCAAAGAGCTACTTCTCCAAGAGAAGTTCATGAGCTAGTAAAAAGCAAGTTGCGTGCGTATTCAAAGGAGCATTTCTTTGTGCTTTCGTTTGATGTGCGAAATAAATTATTGGGTATTGATGTTGTATCTGTGGGTACGCTTAGCGCAAACTTAGTACATCCTCGGGAAACATTTGAGGCTGCCATACGTCGCCACGCAGACCATATTGTGGTGGCTCACAACCATCCTTCAGAAGAGCTTGAACCCTCAAAAGAGGATAGAGAGATTACTCAGCGCTTGCGAGACTCTGGCGCCATGCTAGGTATTGAATTGGTAGATCATATTATCGTGGGCCGCAATTCATATGTAAGTTTTAAAGAGCAAGGGATGTTATGAGAAAAATAACTAGGTTTCAAGTTGCAGAATCTGCCTTGGTTGCATATGGAGAAGATCTGGAGGGAGAGTTTTCCCAGGAGCGGGAACAGATAAAAGCGTATCTTGTGACGGAATTATTGGATCAGCTTAAATACCCCATGGGGGCAATTCAGGTAAATCAGCTTGTAGGCATAAAGGAGCATGGATTTTTGTTGGCAGATGTTATGGCAGAAAACAGGCGGTATCAGCCCTTTTTGCTTTGCAAGGTGGAAGTGCTCAACCGCTACTATGAACGCAAAGGTTTGGCACTCCAAGACTTGTACGCGCAGGCCTTAGGGATGAACAGTAAAAATAGCTTACAATGGCTTGCCTACTATACTAGGTGGTATGAGCAGGGGAATGTAAAAAAGAGGTATGTAGTTATTGATTACCTAAGCTTTCCCACCCTTGCTTTGTGGCAGGAGGCGGGTAGTCTGGCCAGGTCATCTCTTCCTTCGTATCCGCGGGTTTAGTGGTATAAATGTATGATGCAAGATTTGCTTAAACAATATTACGGCTTCACGGAATTTCGCCCAGGGCAAGAAGAAGTTATACAAAGTATTATAGCGGGGCACGACACGTTTGCCGTAATGCCCACGGGCGCGGGAAAATCGCTGTGCTATCAATTGCCAGGTCTTGCGCTTAAAGGAACAACACTGGTGATTTCTCCTTTAATTGCGCTTATGAAAGATCAGGTGGATGTTTTGCAGAAAAGGGGAGTGGCAGCATCGTTTATTAATTCATCGCTTACAGAAAAGGAGATTAGAAAAAGAACCGGTGAGGCGCTGGCAGGTGAAATAAAAATTTTGTATATTGCCCCAGAGCGTTTGCATAGCGGTTTTGCCGCTGTATTGCAAGAAATGCCTGTGAGTTTTGTGGCAATTGACGAAGCGCATTGCGTTTCAAGCTGGGGGCATGATTTTCGGCCTGATTATCGAATTATTAAGGAGTGGCTTATTTCGTTGAAAAGACGCCCCATCGTTGCTGGGTTTACCGCTACAGCTACTCCTGATGTGAGAGGAGATATTATAGAACGATTAGGCCTTCAAAAGCCGAAAGTTTTTGTGCGCGGATTTGATCGGCCAAATTTACGGTTTTTCACCCAAGGGTGGATGAGTGAGTTTGCGCGCGACTGGGAGGTTTTGCGTTTGGTTCAAAGTTTTAAAAAACCAGGTATTGTGTATGTGGGTAAGCGCAGTAAAGCAGAGGAACTTGCGCAATTTCTTTGCGATCAAGGAGTGCAGGCTATGCCGTATCATGCAGGATTAAAGACAGAGGAGAGAACAGCGATTCAAGATGCGTTTATGCAAGATAAGGTGCCCGTGATAGTGGCAACCATTGCCTTTGGCATGGGTATTGATAAAGCCGACGTTCGCTTTGTTATACATGCCGGTATGCCAGGAACCTTGGAAGGGTATTATCAGGAAGCAGGTCGGGCTGGACGTGACTTACAGCCTGCCACATGTGTTTTGCTTCATAGCGGGGAGGACAGTGCTCTGCAAAACTACTTTATTCGTAAAAACTGCGAAGATTCGCTGGCGCGCGGCAAACCAAGTAAAGAAGCTTTTGCAGTGCGTTCGTTTAAGTATGAAAAGCTCAAAAAAATGGAAGAATACGTTATGGCTAACGCATGTAAAAGAAGAATAATCCTCGATTACTTTGGAGACGAAACCGCTCGCCAAAACAAAAATTGTGGCGGCTGCGACCATTGCCTCTCTTAATTAAGCTGGGGCCTGGGCCAAGACAGTCTTAGCCCAAGCTTGGGCTAAGACTGTCTT
>JAQBTT010000036.1 GCA_027624865.1 bacterium | reverse complement strand
GGGTGCGAAGTGCACTTCGCACCCCCGGGGTGCACAGCCGGGTGCGCAAGAGCTAAAAACAGTAAAAGAGGAGTATGAGAAACTATCCAAAGATATCTTTCCTACCCTTAAGATTGCAATGCTCCACGGAAAAATGGGAGCCCCGGAGAAAGAACGGATTATGCGAAGTCTAAAAAGAGGAAAAACAAATATTCTTGTTTCAACCTCTGTTGTTGAAGTTGGCGTAGATATTCAAAATGCCTCTGTCATTATGATAGAAGATGCAGATAGATTTGGGTTGGCTCAGCTCCATCAATTTCGAGGAAGAGTCGGAAGGTCTCGCTATCAGTCATACTGTTTCCTATTTACACAATCTGGCGCCATTAAAACAAAACAACGATTGCGAGCGCTCCTTGAATCTGACAATGGATTTGAGCTAGCAGAAAAGGATCTACAACTTCGTGGCCCAGGAGACTTTTCTGGAAACAAGCAATGGGGACTTCCTGACTTTGCTATGGAGAACCTTGCGAACCTGCCTTTAGTTCAAGAAACAAGGACTGCTGCAATACAGCTTTTAGAAAAAGATCTTACGCTCAAAGGCTACCCACAACTGAAAAAAAGAGTAGAGGAACTAAGAGAGAAACTCCACTTGGAATGATTAGTCTCTGTACTTTGGAGTTACCCAAAACCATCGCTTCGCTCCTTCAAAACCCTCGGTTTTGAATAATTTCCTACACGGGGTCAAAGACAACTGCTTGTCTTTGACGGGCAATTTAGGCGAAGCTCCTGCGGAGCCGTTATAAATTGCCCAGGGGTCCGCCTTAGGCGGACTACTTTATTATATTGTACCCGGTGCGTTCTTTCACGCAATTTGAAAACAAATTGCTAGAACGCCCGTACAAGCAAAGCAGTTTGCTTGTACCCCCTCCCCTCTGTAGTTTTTGGTTACCTCCGAAACTTCGGAGTTACCCAAAAACCAAGATACTTTCCCAGCATCCATCTGGTTTGCGCTTCAAGAGCTGGAACAGCCATTAAAAACATCATAGATATTGGGAGAAGAAACCATTGAGCAACAAACCAAACAGCTTTTAGTTTACCAAAACTTGGCTTGTGACTTGGCAGGAGGTACAGACTTAAAACTCCAGTACCAATCAGCGCAAGCATAGAGAAGGTAAGCATATTGCTCACGAACCGAGGGAGATTGTAGGAAAGCAAGGTCTCAGAAAATGCATCCCCTCCTAGTACTAAAGGCAACCAGCCCAAAGCAAACACAAGAAAGGGAGCGGTTGCCCAAGTCCAATGACTTTCCAAAAGCTCAAACCCAAGAGACAATTTTCTTTTTATGGGGATAGCTGTATCTTTTGAAAATCCAAAAAATACATACGCTATTTCTCCTACTCCATAGGCCCATCTTCGATGTTGCATGTAAATATTTCGCAGCGTAATCCATAAACTCTTTGCTGAATTAGCGTCCATGGAAACAGGGTAGTAGAGAGACTGCACTTTATAGTCCCCTTTATAGTAAAAAAAGCATTGCCAAAAAATATGTGAGTCATCGTTCACAGTATTTGGAGCACGAAAGCCTACGTCCACTAATGCTTGAAATGACATTGCATGGGAAGAAAATGTAACGAGCTTTTCTGGGCGCTGTTGGTTCATGGTGTGCCAAAATGTAGAAGAAAAAGCAAACACCCTTGAAATAGGAGGCGCTTGCCAAATATTATTTAGGTATAAAGGAATTGGCTGAAAACTTGTTTGAAGTGCATTAGGAGTTGTAAGGTAGTACCAAGAAAGACAAGAAAAATACTGCGGATACACTACGGTATCAGCGTCCAAAGAAGAAATAATCACATCTTGATAGGGAATCTTTAGAGCATCAATCACTTCTCTTTGCGCTACCCTTGCTGCAAATGATTCATTGGACCCTTTCCCAGCAATTTCTCCTACAATATTGTCTAGATGCCTTGTTACCAAAAACTTAAAAAATGCACCTTGAAATTCCTTTGACAATACATCTGCTTTTTCTTGCGCCGCGCTTCCTTCCCTTTCTTCAATTCCCAAAACCACAATCATTTTATCCTTTGGGTACGTACTACTTTTAATAGCCTGAAGTGTGGGGCGCAAAACCTCAAGCGCCTCCTTGTATGTTGGGATAACAACAAGATGGTACAAATGATTCCAATCCCCAATTTTCTCAAGTTCCCCTGTCCAATCTTTCTTTTCGTTCACCCGCATATGTTGATACCCAGTCCATAGATGAAAAGCAAAATATAGCGTACGAAGCAAAAGGTATGTTACAAACGCAATCATAAAGAAAGCTACCCAGAGTGGCTGGAGCCACGAGAAAAGAATAGCAAAAGCAAAAGTGCTCCAAGTGAGAATACCTGGGAACATCTCCAAGAGACGATACAGTCGTCTGTCTTGTGTGTTCTTTAAGTCAGACGCTTTTCCTATGTGAGAATAATTTTCTGGAAGAGACATAAAATGGGGCGGTCCCGACGGGATTCGAACCCGTGTTGGCGGAATGAAAATCCGCTGTCCTAGGCCAGGCTAGACGACAGGACCAAAACTCAACTACCAAATACATTCACTACCCTAACTCAAAAATTGCAAAAAATCAATCTTTTGTTATGCTCTAAACAACGGTCACACAGTTTCCAAGACGGGGCCCTCGCTTACAGCGCTAGGCCTCGCGTCCCGACCCGACCCCCCTTCTTTTAGTAAGAAGCCTGTGCGATTTTAACGCTCGGCAGAAGCTTACTATAATTATAACCCTGGGCATTTTTAACGCTCACCACGGAGGGTTCGCAAAATGTCCGTTTGAAACAAGCAGTTGTTTCAAACCCCGCCAAAGACAAGCAGTTGTCTTTG
>JAQBTT010000012.1 GCA_027624865.1 bacterium | reverse complement strand
CGGTTCAAATCCGGTCGCCCGCGCCAATACATTCGCTCTTAGTGAAACTTCTAGACATGAAGAGATTTTGATTTAACTTTCCTTGCAAAGTTTGCACTTATGATATACAAAGAATAGTCAGCAAATTTGCATAGTATTGGAGGACACCCATGACAGCACAAACTGCTCTTACTACCCAGTATCAGGGCCTAGCAAAGATGCTTCTAGATATAGAAGTCATCAAGTTTGGGGCGTTTCGCCTCAAACTCCATGAGGCAAATCCAACCGCTCCATTGTCTCCCATCTATATTGATTTTCGGGTGATCCGGTCTTTTCCCGATGCCAGAACACTGGTAGTGGGGATGTACCACCAGGAGCTGGCAAAAATACAGAATAGTGCAAGGATACTAAACGCAAGAGATCTTCCTTTTGATGTACTTGCCGACGTACCCACCGCAGCCACTCCCTTTGTGGCAATTCTTGCCCATGAGCTCCAAGTGCCCATGGTAACCCCACGCAGGGGCGAGAAAACTCATGGCTCAGGAGCCGCCATCGATGGAGCGTTTCTGCCTGGTCAGCGTGCCCTTGTCATAGACGACCTTGTTACAAAAGCAGGCAGCAAACTAAAGGCCATTGAAACCCTTGAAAATGGAGGGCTGGTGGTTAGCGATGTGCTGGTTATCCTTGACCGGGAGCAAGGCGGAAAAGAAGAGCTGGAGGCTCGCGGATATAATCTGCACTCCATTTTCAACCTTTCAACACTGCTTACATGGTATGCGGGGGGTGGCTTGATCTCCGAGGAAAAGTACGACGAAGCTATGGCATATTTAACGGCCAATAGCTAGTCATGTAAGCAAGAGATCATATCAGTTAACCGCTGGACTTGTTTCAGCGGTTTTTTCTTTGTGCAACTTTTGCCTAAGCTTAGCTTAGCTGTGGATAACTAAGCTTAGCTTAGGTGGGGATAACTAAGGGTTGATTTTCCCCTTATTTTAAGGTAAAATAGATACGGTATGAATATTGAAGTTGACTTAACAGAAGAGCAAGAACTGAGAAAATCGCTTGAAAAAAGAGATGATGCAGAGGCTAAAAGAATGCTTCGCTTTTTAGGTATGCCAGATTTATCGCGCACTAAAGAAAGTCCTTTAGCGGACATGGTATCTCGAATTCTTAGCATAGAAAGCTTTTCTACCTTTGACCAAATTAAGGTCCCAGAGATTGTTGGGACCGATATTAGTTTTGATTTATTTAACTTTCCCGCAAACCATCCCGCTCGAAGTAACTCTGACACCTATTTTGTAAACGACCATATACTAAGAACGCATACCACCATTATGTGGTACTACTATCTTTTGCAACCTGAAATTAAAAAGAGAATAGAGCAAAAACTTCCGGTTGGTTGTTTAGCATACGGCAAGGTGTATCGCAAAGATGAGATAGACCGAAAGCATATGAATGTATTCCATCAAATGGATGGTTGGTATCTTGTTCCAAAAAGCACAAAAATCCTCACCGATGAAGATTTAAAGCAAGTGCTGACGGAAATTGCACAAGCAATTTATGGACCAGATATTAAATATCGCTTTAACAAAGATGACTTTCCATATACCGATCCCAGTATTGAGATGGAAATACAGCAAGAAGGAAAGTGGGTTGAGGTTCTGGGCTCAGGAGTAGTTCTCCCAGCAGTACTAAAAAATCTTGGAGTTGATCCGGCGCAGTATACTGGATGGGCTTTTGGGTTTGGTCTTGAGCGACTGGCAATATTAAGCATGCATCTTCCAGATATAAGACTTCTTTGGTCCCAAGATCAGAGGGTAACGCGCCAGTTACAACTGAACAAAAAGTATATCCCCGTAAGCAAATACCCACCTATTACTCGTGATATTTCATTTATTGTTGCCAAAGACTTTATTCCCAACAACTACTTTGACTTAATACGAGATATTGGCGGCACCTTAGTAGAAGAAGTTCAACTAAATGACAAGTATGAGGATGTAGAGAAATTTGGGCAAGATAAGGTGAGCTATACGTATCATATAATCTATCGAAGCAATGAAAGAACGTTGCTGAATGCAGAAGTTGATGTTTTGCAAGATAAATTATACAAACAAACAGCAGAGCAATTTTCAGCGCAGCTTCGCTAACCTCATATCATATGACAGAAAAGAAAACACCAAAATCCGAATACGGAGCAAAGGACATTACCGTCTTGGAAGGACTTGAAGCTGTTCGAAAGCGACCTGCAATGTATATTGGTTCAACAGGCCTTGACGGACTGCACCATTTAGTATGGGAGGTTCTTGATAACAGCGTGGACGAAGCAATGGCGGGACACGCAAAGAACATTCAAATTACCTTGCTCCCTGGCAATCGCGTGCAGGTTATTGATGATGGAAGAGGTATCCCTATTGAAACACACCCACAAACCAAGAAATCGACCCTGGAGACTGTCATGACGATTTTGCATGCTGGAGGAAAGTTTGGTGGAAAGGCATATCAAGTTTCAGGGGGACTGCACGGCGTAGGAATCTCTGTGGTAAATGCTCTTTCTATTTATTTGAGCGCTGAGGTATGCAGAGATGGCACGCAATACCAGCAAGAATATTCTCGCGGGAAACCTAAGGGACCAGTAAAAAAGATTGGCAAGTGCAAGAATTCTAGTACAAGGGTTCTTTTTGAGCCAGATACTGAAATTTTCAAAGAAATTAAGTTTGATAAAAAGCGCATTTTAAATCATTTACGGCAACATGCTTACTTAACTTCTGCAATCAAAATTACATTCATAGATGCAAGAGAAGGAGAAAAGGAATCTTACTCTTTTTATTTTGAGGGAGGACTTGCTTCTTACATCCCGTACCTTATTCGTGGGCGAACTCCAAAGCATGACACTGTCTTTTATGTAAAAGGGGAGAAGGAAGGCATGGTAGCTGAAATTGCATTTCAGTACACCGAGGAATATGAGGTGATGGAGGAGAGCTTTGCAAATAACATTTATACCACAGAGGGAGGGACTCATCTTACTGGATTTCGCTCTGCTTTAACAAGAACTTTAAACGAATATGCAAAGAAGAATAATTTCTTGAAAGGAGAGGAGGCATTGACCGGAGATGACGTACGGGAGGGGATTACTGCGGTAATTTCAGTAAAGGTGCACGAGCCTCAATTTGAAGGACAGACCAAAACAAAGCTAGGAAATCCTGAAGCAAAAAACATCGTAGAGTCTGTTATGGCTGAAGCCTTAACAGACTACCTTGAGCGAAATCCGTTGGACGGGAGAGCGATTATTGAAAAATGTCTCCTCTCTTCCAAGGCAAGAAGGGCAGCAAAAGCTGCAAGGCAAACTGTTTTGCGAAAAGGAATACTTGAGGGACTAGCGCTTCCAGGAAAGCTTGCTGATTGTTCTTCCAAAGACCCTGAAGAGAGTGAGCTGTATATAGTTGAAGGCGAGTCCGCGGGTGGCTCGACAAAACAAGCACGGAACCGAAGATTCCAAGCGGTACTACCTTTGCGAGGAAAAATCTTGAATGTAGAGCGAGCAAGGCTGGATAAGATACTAACATCCAAAGAAATTCGTGCACTGGTGATTGCTCTTGGAACTGCCATTGCAGAAGACTTTGATATTGAAAAAATCCGATACCAGCGTATTATTATCATGACTGATGCTGATGTTGATGGTTCACATATTAGAGCACTCCTCTTAACACTATTTTATAGATATTTTCGCCCTATTGTTGAACGAGGATTCTTGTATATTGCTCAACCCCCGCTCTATCAAATCCAGCAAGGAAAAAGCGTACAGTATGCCTTTTCTGATCCAGAGCGAGACAAAATTACTGCAGAACTTAAATCAAAGAAAGAGACTCTTGCAATTAATATACAAAGGTATAAAGGGCTTGGTGAGATGAACCCTGAGCAATTATGGAATACCACCATGAGCCCAGAGAATCGTGTTCTCCTTCAGGTCACTGTAGATAATGCAAGAGAAGCAGATAAGGTCTTTGATGTCTTAATGGGGGCTGAAGTTGCTCCAAGAAAGAAGTTTATCCAAACCTATGCCAAGTCTGTGAAGAATCTTGACATTTAACAAGCTTTTAGGTACAATTGAGCACTGAAGCAATGATTAATCCACTTTCAAAAATTGGAACATTCCTGAAAGAATCTCAAGGAGAGGCACGAAAGGTAGATTGGCCTACACGCCAAAAAACCATTCAGAACACTCTTCTTGTTATTATATTCTCGGTTGTCATTGCCGCGTTTTTAAGCACATTTGATCTTCTCTTTAGCAATCTGCTAGAGAGATTCATTCTCTAATGGCAAAACAACAAACAATACAGGAACGAGGCTGGTATGTTATTCACACGTACTCTGGGTATGAGGAAGCCGTAACACGCTCCTTAAAGCAGAGAGTTGAGTCCCTTGGCATGGAGGATAAGATCTTTCAAGTTCTAGTTCCAAAGGAAAAGAAGATTAAGATAAAGGGAGGAAAGCGAAAAACCGTAGAGGAGAAAATTTACCCTGGATATGTACTTGTAGAGATGATTGTAACCGATGATTCCTGGTACGTTGTACGAAACACCCCAAACGTTACTGGTTTTGTGGGAGCAGGGACCACACCAATCCCTATTTCCAAAGAAGAGATTGATGCTCTAAAGGAACGCACTGGGCAAGAGGCACCTCAATATGATATCAGCCTGGTTCTGGGAGATGCAGTAAAAATTATTGATGGGCCATTTAAAGATTTTGATGGAAAGGTTTCAGACATTGACCAAGAGCGTGGAAAAATCAAAGTATTAGTAAATATGTTTGGGAGAGATACTCCTGTGGAGCTGGACTCTTTACAAATACAAAAATTGTAGGATACTGTTAGATACTTACTCGCTCCGCTCGCGATATTAGGATATTGCTTGTGGCAAAAAATATCGTCCCGCGTAGCGGGACAAATATCTCAATATCAACCAATATCATAGGCATCATGGCAAAGAAAATAAAAGCTCAGGTAAAGTTACATATTAAAGCAGGGGAGGCAACACCAGCGCCTCCCGTAGGACCAGCTCTTGCGCCTCACGGACTTAACATGGGTGAATTTTGCCAAAAGTTTAATGATGCAACCCGACCTATGCAGGGATTTAAACTCCCAGTCGATATTATAGTATATGAAGATAGAAGTTATGACTTTCATGTTCATCAGCCTCAAGCCTCAGAGCTTTTAAAGAGAGCTGCTGGCATTCAAAAGGGCTCTGGGACTGCTAACAAAACGAAAGTTGCAAAGATAAGCAAGGCTCAACTAGAAGAGATTGCAAAACAAAAAATGCCAGACCTTAATACAGATAACTTAGCTGCTGCGACAAAGACCATTGAAGGTACTGCACGAAGCTTAGGTATTACGATAGAATAATGATACTCTCTGACCGAGACATTAAATCAGCGATTCAAGAGGGGAGGGTGAAGATTAACCCTATTCCTGACTTTGAGAAACAGCTGGGACCTTGTTCCATTGACCTTCGCTTGGGAAATACTATGAAGGTGTTTAAGCACTCGCCCTACCCCTATCTTGACTTAAAACGCGAGATTAACTTTGAGGAATTAATGGATGAGATTGTGGTAAAAGAAGGAGACCCTTTCGTCTTGCAACCCGGCGCCTTTGCGCTAGCCATAACCAAAGAAGATTTTTCCCTGCCAAATGACATTATGGGGAGACTAGACGGCAGAAGCTCTCTTGGGCGTCTTGGCATTGTAGTGCACTCTACTGCAGCTCGCTTTGACCCGGGATGGGAAGGAAGAGCAGTAATGGAACTTGGCAACCTTGGGCCTATGCCTGTTATTTTGTATGAGGGCATGAGAATCTGTGCCCTTACCTTTGAGACTCTAACCTCGCCTGCCGAGGAATCATACGCAAAAAGTGGTAAGCGGAAATACACCAATCAAGAAAAACCTCAGGCGAGTAAGATAAATAACGAATTTCAATCACCTATCCAATAACCAAGAGAGACTCCTGCGCCTCACCACTTCGCACCCCACTTCGCACCCCCGGGGTGCGAAGTGGTTTTTTAGCTAGAATCCTCCAACAACAGTAATTTCTCCTTTAATAGGGGGATGTGGATTATAGTTCTCCAAAATGATGTCGTCGAATGTAAATTCGTCGATGTTTTTTATATCAGGATTAAGCGTAATAGAAGGGAATGGAAGGGGTTCTCTTGTGATCTGCTCATTTGCTTGATCGTAATGATTACTATATATATGTACATCACCAAACGTATGTACAAAGTCACCCACGCCATACCCAGTCACATGGGCTATCATATGGGTTAGGAGAGCATAGCTTGCGATGTTAAACGGAACTCCAAGAAACATATCAGCAGAACGCTGATATAGCTGTAAAGATAACTTCCCATCCGCTACATAGAATTGATACATGGTGTGACATGGAGGCAAAGCCATTGCTTTATCGGGAGTTGCTGCCATTTCATAAACATATTCTGGATTCCATGCTGAAACGATATAGTGCTTTCTATCAGGGTGAGAGATTAATTTTGGAATTACCCAAGCAAGTTGATCAATTTCTCTTCCATCGGAAGCAATCCATTTCCTCCATTGTTTTCCATACACAGGACCAAGCTCTCCCCATTTTTTTGCAAAATCACTATCATTTTTAATCTTTTCAATAAAATCTTCTTGAGTGAGCTCCACGACCTCACCCTTTTCCATAGCCTTTTTGTAGTTTTTATACGCCCAGTCATCCCAAATATGTACATTATTATCTACTAAGTACTTAATATTAGAATCACCCTTGAGAAACCATAGAAGCTCATGAACAATCCCTCTCCAAAAAACTTTCTTTGTAGTAAGCAGTGGAAATCCTTTTGATAGATCAAAGCGAATCTGCCTTCCAAAGACTGATTTTATCTGGGCGTCAGTATTGTGTACATCCTTTATGGTCCCACTTTTCAGGATATCTTTGAGCAGATCAAGGTACTGATATTCCGGATGTTGAGGGTTATTTATCATTATGATAGTATACCAAGAGCAAGAAATCTGAGCAAATTAGATTATTATATGAACCACTCGCGTAGCTTACAGCCATATAATTTCCGTTTTTTCTCAGAATTACATAAATACTATTTTTGCAATTCTTCAAAAAATACTCAATTATGAAAACCTTTCTCATAGCAGCACTAAGCGCAGATGGCTTCATAGGCAAAGATTCAGGTCATTTAGCTGATTGGACCAGCAAAGAAGATAAGAAGTTTTTTGTTGAAACAACTAAAAAAGCTGAAGCGATTATCATGGGCGAGAATACCTACGAAACCATCAAAAGACCTCTCCCTGGAAGATTGAACATTGTATATTCTCGCGATAAAGAATATGAAGGAGTAGAGGTTACAAAAGAGGACCCAAAAAATCTCCTCTTGAGTTTGGCAAAAAGAGGATATAATGAGGTTGCCATTTGTGGTGGCTCACAAATATACACCATGTTCATGGAGCAAGGGCTAATAGATAAGCTTTACTTAAGCATTGAGCCTGTGATATTTGGAAAGGGAATACCACTTTTTAATAGGGAGTTGGATTTCAAACTTAACCTCGTGAGCGAATCAAAATTGGGAGAGCAAACCATTCTATTGGAGTATAATGTTTTAAAATAGTTTTTCCTTGCTCCGAGCGAGTTGTAACTAACTTGCTCAGAGCAAGTTTGAAATAACCCTATGGTACTTGGCATTAAAGAACTACATCGGTTGGTAAAAGAGAAGAATCTCGTGAGTAATCTTTCCGCGCGTGAGCTTGAAAACCCAGAAGGTGCTGGATTTGATTTAAGAATAGGGGAGTTGTATGAAATTTCTGGTCAGGGATTTTTAGGTGTCACAGAGAGAGAAACTCCAGAGATGTCTTTAGTTGCAAAGTATGAAGAGGGCAAGACAACTGAGGTCAAGCTTAAACCACAGACCTACTATCTTTTCAAAACCATAGAGGATGTAAATATGCCAGAGAGTCTCTTGGCAGTAATGACACCTCGCTCTACGCTATTTCGCTCTGGAGTATATGTCTTTGGAGGACAAGTTCCTCCTGGATATCAAGGAGGACTTAGCATGGGTATTTTAAACTACAGAGATAGCGATTTTCGTTTGGAAATGGGCGCTCGCGTTGTTCATATTATGTTCTCTGAGGTAAAAGGAGAAGGAAACCTCTATCGCGGCCAATGGCAAGGAGGGAGAATAACCACAAACGAGAAAGAAACACAGGTATGAAGAAAGGCAAATTCATTGTATTTGAAGGGATTGATGGAGCTGGAAAAACCACTCAAGCCAAACTCCTGCTTAGCTATTTAAAGAGCATCAAGAGAAAAGCGATGTTCATCCACTTTCCTCAATATCAAACCAAATCAGGAGGTCTCATTGAAAATTATCTGCAGGGACAGTATGGCAAAATAGGACCGTATCAGGCTTCTGTGTTCTATGCGACAGACAGGTTTGATGGGGGATTGCGTATTAAAAAATGGCTCAAAGAAGGGTGCGTTGTGATAGCTGATCGCTACTTTGCATCAAACATTGGGCATCAAGGAGGGAAGATTGCATCCATGCAAAAGCGAGAGAAGTTCTTTCATTGGCTATATGATTTTGAATATAACCTCTTTAAAATTCCAAAACCAACTCTCTCTTTTCTTTTGCTCGTTCCCCCTACCATTGCACAACAACTTGCAAAAAGACATCAAAAGAAACTAGATATTCATGAAAAAGATATCGTGCATCTTAAAAATGCACAGCGAGCATATCTGCACGCAACAAAAGTATTTCCAAAAGAATTTACGATTATTAAAGGTATGATACATACAAAACTACGAGAGCCAAAAGATATCCACCAAGAGATTTTAGCTCATGTAAAAAAACTCCTATGAACCCCGCCCTTTTCTACACTAGGGTTGGGGTAGCAATACTATGAAACAAAAGATAAAAAAGAGCGGGGTGAACTACATCCCCACCATTGGACTTGAAATTCATGCTGAACTTAAAACCAAAAGCAAGATGTTTTGCTCTTCTTTAAATGATCCTTTAGAGCAACATCCAAACGTTAACATCTGTCCCATTTGCATGGGGCACCCAGGGACCCTTCCTGTTGCAAACAAAGTTGCCATAAAAGAGGTACAAAAAGTTGGATTGGCTTTACACTGCACCCTTGCGCTATTTTCTAAGTTTGACCGTAAAAATTACTTCTACCCTGATCTACCCAAGGGATATCAGATAAGTCAGTATGACCTTCCTTTTTGCAAGGAGGGGTATTTAGATATTTTAGGCAAGAGAATTCGTATTACAAGAATTCACCTTGAAGAAGATGCAGGGAAGCTTATCCACCCTGCAGGAGCAGATTATTCTCTCGTGGACTTTAACCGTGCCGGGGTACCATTAATGGAGCTTGTAACAGAGCCAGATATTGCAACAGGCAAGGAAGCAATGGCATTTGCAAAGGAACTGCAAACACTTTTACGTTACCTTTCAGCTTCAGACGCTAATATGGATAAGGGACAAATGAGAATAGAGGCTAATGTGTCAATACGACCTGAAGGAGCAGAGAAGCTTGGGACAAAAGTAGAGGTGAAAAACATCAATTCATTTCGCTCAGTTGAGCAAGCCATTGCCTTTGAGACTGCTCGCCAGCTTACAATAGTAAAAGCAGGGGAGCAGGTTATACAAGAAACCAGAGGTTGGGATGACGTGAAAAAAGAAACATTTTCCCAACGCGAAAAGGAAGAAGCGCATTTCTATCGGTACTTCCCTGAACCAGATCTTCCACCTTTTCGCTTTACAAAAGAAGAACTTGATGGGCTAAAGTCAGAAATCCCAGAATTACCTTGGCAAAGAAGAGAACGCTTTGGCAGAGAGTATGGCTTGGGAGAAAAAGAAATTGAAGTATTTGTACAGCAAAAGGATATTGGAGAATACTTTGAGAAAGTAGTTTCCGAACTTGGTCAAGGTTTAGCTCCAGTAAAACTGCAAAAACTTATCAAGCTTTCTTCAAACTATATTTTGACTGACTTAATGGGGCTTTTGCAAAAAGCCTCTGTTGAGGGTGAGGATTTTCTTATAACCCCAGAAAACTTTGCAGAACTTGTTTTGCTTATTGAGAAAGGTGAGATTACAAGTTCTATTGCAAAGCAGGTACTAAAAGAAATGTTTGGTAAGGGAGGAGATCCTTCGCAAATTATTCAAGATAAAGGGCTTGCTCAAGTTTCTGACACAGCAAGCATTGAAAAGATAGCAAAAGAAATTATCAAGAATAATCCAAAAGCAGTAGAGGACTTTAAAAAAGGCAAAGAGAACGCTTTGCAATTCTTAGTAGGTCAACTTATGGCACAAACAAAAGGGACTGTTCATCCAGATACGGCAAAAACTATTCTACAGAGCCTTCTTTAGAAATGAGGACGAGAGCTTCTCAGCCTCTCTTTGATTTTTAACCCAGCAAATACGCTGGTCTTTTTTAAACCAGGTCATTTGGCGGCGGGCAAAGTCCTCGGTTGCCTTTATTGTTTTTTCAATCATTTCCTGCTTGGTAATCTTTCCTTGAAGATATTGGCTTGCCTCTCTATATTCCAATCCAAAACTCTCTATTCTTTTGAAAGATAGCCCCTGTTTGCGAAGTTTTTTTACCTCTGCAAGAAAACCATGCTTGAGCATTTGTAAGAAACGTTTCCTGATACATCCTTTCAACTCTTGAGGAGCTTTTTTAACACCAATAAACAATGTATCAATACCATACCATGGCGGCGTATTGATATAAGTTTTGAGGGGAGGTACAGGTTTGCCTGTTGTAATCACAATTTCTAGGGCGCGGATAAGACGGCGTTTATTTTTTTGCTCAATGTTTTTTGCTCGCCTTAGGTCAAGAGCTTGCAAAACGGAGAACAGTTCTCCGATAGTCTTGGTTTCAAGGGTTTTTCTAAGTTTTTGATTTGGCTTTACTTGAGGAAATGCCATTCCATCCACAACTGCATATATGTACTGAGGGCTTCCTCCTACCAAGATAGGCATATGATTTCGCTTTACAACGGCTAAAATAGCCCTTGTAGTCGCTTTTTGGTAGGAAACTACGCTATACCTTCTTTTGGGAGAAACAACGCTTATCAAGTGATGGGGGATGCCTTGCATCTCCTTTTTTGTAATCTTTGCAGTCCCAATATCCAGCCCCTTATACACCTGCCTTGAATCGGCTGAGATAATTTCTCCATAAAACTTCTTTGCAAGTTTTACTGCAAGCGCACTTTTTCCAGAAGCAGTTAATCCTAAAATTACAATTAATTTTTTCATAGGAATAGCGAGATGTCACTATAGTAAAATAGCTTGCGCAGGCGATTTTGCATGGTCCCGAGCGAGAGCGAGGGAAAATCGCCGAGCAGGCAATAAAAGTCAAGCGAGGTATGCCGCTCCTCGGGAAGCTTTCGGAGGCGGTTTAGCATGGTTCCCGCGAAGCGGGATAAACCGCCGAGAACGCAGACCCCAAAATCTCGCTGGGATTTTGAGGGTCGATTCCTGAGAGTGGCATACCGAGCGCTAGTGGACTTCCTCACGCTTTTCGCGAAGGAAGGAGCGCCATTGCTCCAAGAATTCCACAAATAGTTGGAAAGGAATTTCAATTAAAAAGTTAAAGACAACAATAAGGATGTTGTAACGGGAAACTTGGCGCGAGAGCCACCCACCCGTATGTATGATGGGGAGTGAGAATAAATCAAAGATAGTATAAACGAACCCTTGCTTATCTTTCCCAATCAAAAGCTCTCTTCCGCGCTGTCTAATCTTGGTTCCTGCAAAAGCAACCAAAGATAAGAACAAAAGGAAGATAACAATGGAAAGGATGCTAAAGCCTATGCTCCATAGCGCCCACGAAATAAGCCCAAAGGAGGCGAGGAAACTTAAAAGATAAATACTTTTGATAAAATTTTCAAGCATGGGCCGTTTGCGCCTTGCCAAAGATACTTCCAGTACCTCCTCACTCTTTGTCCCATAGGTAATCCTCATAACTCCCATCATAAGGCGCTTGAAGTTTTCTTCTGTTGATGTTTTCGTGCTCAATACTAAAAGAAGCATTAAGAGAGAGGGGACTGCAACGCTTACCCATAATGTCATTTGATTAAAATCTCCAGTAACGTAGGTATCCAATGGAATTTCAATTGCAAACCCAATGAGCACTTTTGTAAGGAGAACTGAGAGGGTGCTGTAGATAGCGGCTCTTGTCATTCTTCCTTTCAGTTTTTTCAAACGAATTTTGTAGTTCTCCTGTACACCGCTCTCCATAGCGGCGGCATCTTGACTGAATTGCTCAAATTCTGCTGGATGAAGAGTTAAGATATCTCCGATAATTAAGTAGGGAGAATCATACTTTTCAATAAGTTGATACAGCTTTTCAGCCAAGGGATGGGCAATAATCTTATGTAGCTCATTTTTTATTTCAGGAAGCGTTTGTGCCAACTGCTGGAGTGTTATATTGCTTGGAGCTTTCCAATCTTGGTATTTTTTTTCAAGCAAATGGTAAGTGATAGTTGCTTCGTCTAACTTAAAAAGCGCGCGTTGCACGCCAACAGAAATCTGAAGATTCTTTTCTTCATCCGTAGTAGTTGTCTCTCCTTTAAGCTGTACTCGCTCCTTCATATCTTGCGTCATAAACTCAATGAGCGCTCGTTCTCGGATTGGGGGAGCTAGGCTTTCTTCAATCTCAGAAGCTGCAATGGAAAGGAGCCACATACGAAGTTCGGCAAGCACCTTTTCCGTCCCACTCTGTGGACTATGCTCCAAAAGATAGAAGTACTTTTCAACGATCTTTTGAATTTCCTCTATTTTTGTTACGAGAATTTGTTCGTTTGGAAAATGCCCACCTCGAATTAACTCCTGCAAAAAAGGTTCTGCAAAGTCCTCCTTTGAGTTCGTAAGTATCCTGCGCTTTAAGATTCGCTCAATAGCGGTCTTACGAAGCAAATGTTCCTCTCTCCAGTCAACTACCCCACGAATTTTCTCATAAAAAGAAGCAACTTTTGCTGCAACTTCATCTACGCTAATAGTAGGAGCATCTGTTTTTGATTGAATACTTCTATCCCATCTTTCATACTCCAAGGCCAATTTTTTTATACCCGGCGCAAGTTCCATATGGTTATATATTTTTTGATATTAATTCTTCTTGAAGTTTCCCTGCAAGAGCACTTACCTTCATCTCTCCAAGATCTCCCTTGCCATGTTTCCTTGGACTTACCGTCATACTCTCTTCTTCTTTTTCTCCCACAACAATGAGGTAGGGGACTTTCATTTTCTCTCCGTCACGAATCTTTCTCCCCAGACTCTCGTTTTCGTCTCGCAATACAATACGCAGCAAAGGAACCTGTAGTAGCAGTTGTTTTTTAACTGTATCTGCGTACGTAACAAATTTATCTGATACTGGGACAATCCATACTTGCTCTGGAGCAAGCCACAGAGGAAACACACCGCCGTAGTGCTCAATAAGCATACCAAAGAAGCGTTCTGGTGAGCCTACAATAGCGCTATGAATCATAACAGGAGTTTCTTTCTTGCCGTTTTGCCCGGCGTAGGTAAGAGAAAAGCGTTCTGGCATATTAAAGTCCAATTGGATGGTAGAAAGTTGCCATTCTCTTGCCAATGAATCTTTGACCATAATATCCATTTTAGGTCCATAGAACGCAGCTTCGTCTTCAGCAGCCTGAAACTTCATCTTTCTCTTTTGCAAAAGAGTCTTCATAATGCGTTGCGACTTTTTCCAAGTTATGTCTCCTCCAAGATATTTTTCCTTATTCTTCTCATCTCGCAAAGAAAGACGAACCCAATAGGTAAGCCCATACATATCCATTGCCTTTTCAATGGCATTGAGTACTCTATCAAACTCCTCTGCAATTTGATCTTCTCTCAAAAAGCAATGTCCATCATCTTGCGAAAATGCACGCAAACGAGTAAGTCCTGACAATTCACCGGGTTTTTCATCTCTGTATAGCAAGGAAAAATCAGCCAAACGCAGTGGGAGGTCTTTGTAGCTTCGAGGTTCTGCGCTGTACAATTGCGTATGCTGAGGGCAGTTCATGGGTTTTAAAAAGTACTCCTCCTTTGTGTAGTTTGAACGAACATGAAACATATCATCTTGATACTTTTCATGGTGTCCTGAAATCACAAACAACTCCTTTTTATTAATTTGAGGAGTCTGCACTAACTGGTAGCCAATTTCTTCCCGCAATTTCTTTGAGTATTCTTTTATTTGAGAGAGTATAAAAGCTCCTTTCGGAGTAAAGAGGGGGAGTCCAGGACCTACGAGCTCAGAAAACACAAATAATCCAAGCTCCTTACCAAGACGCTTATGATCTCTCTTTTCGGCTTCCGCCATTTGCGCTTCATACAAGGCAAGTTCTTCCTTTGTTTGAAATGCAATTCCATAGATGCGAGTTAACATGGGATTTTTTTCATTTCCCCTCCAGTAAGCTCCAGCTACTCTCTTTAAGCGAAAGGCATCCAAGGGAAGTTCTCTTGTGTTCTTTACGTGTCCTCCACGACAAAGATCGGAGAACTGTTCTCCGGTATGTACTATGCCAACACGGAATTGCTGATTGCTGATTGCTGATTGTTTTTTTACGGTTTTTGTTTCTTTTTTTAAATCCGTAATCAATTCAAGTTTATAGGGCTGATCGGCCTTCTTAAAATAGCTCGCTGCTTTTGTAGCCGGCCAAAGTTCTTTTGTAAAATCAAGATTTTGTTTTGCAATAGAGCGCATCTCCTTTTCCAACTGACCTAAATCCTTCTCTGAGAGCTCAACATTGCCAAAGTCATAGTAAAATCCATTCTCAATTACAGGGCCAATTCCAAGCTGAACCTTTGGATGATGCGCGGTAACGGCTGCTGCCAATACATGAGCAAACGAGTGCCGTATATTCTCAATATCCTGTAATGATGATTCTTTTGGCATACCCATGTTCTATCACACAGCAACAAGTTCTTCAATCTCTTCTGCAATGAATTTTTTAATACCATGGTAGGTATTTAACCTCCCCCCAACCAAAATAATCTTATTCTCCTCAAGTGAAGTTGCGTACTTTTCAATGACAGAAGGGAACACAACAACCTCTATTTTATCTGTTAAATCTTCCAGTGCCAAAAATAGCATAGGCTTTCCTGCTTTCGTAAGAATCTTTTTAATGGAGGATATAATACCACCAATGCGGATGCGAGGTGCCAAATCTCCGGACAGGCGCATGCTTGAATTTGAATGCATGACCTTTGCTATGGAAAATGCCTTTTTTTCTAGTAGGTTCTTAACGCTATGCAAGGGATGGGAGCTTACGTACAGCCCCAAAAGTTCTTTTTCCCACGTAAGCTTTACACCCTCCTCTAGCTTATCTGCATCATGTAAAACAAATTGCGATGGAGCTTGCTTTGCGCTTGCAAACAAGGATTGCTGTGCACCATTTTGCATTTTAAAGTTTTCGCGCGCTACCTCAAGTAAGCGTTCCAGATTAAAGAGCAATATGCCGCGGTCCGCGAAAGCGTCAAACGCCCCTGTCTTTACCAAACACTCCAAAGACTTTTTATTCAAATTACTTGAGCTTATACGAGTTATGAAATCTTGAATACTTACATATGGCCCATTTTGCTTTCGCTCTTCAATGATTGCCTCCACAATGCCCTCTCCAACATTCTTTATCGCAAGCAGACCAAAGCGAATTTGATTTTTCTCAGGGACCACAGAGAAGTTACTAAAACTCTCATTAATATCTGGTGGTAACACTTCAATATTCATCTTCTTTGCTTCATCAATAAAAAACGCAATACGTTCTATATCATTTCGTTCTGCGGTAAGCACCGCAGACATATACTCTACTGGGTAGTTTGTCTTAAGCCATGCGGTCTGGTAAGCAATCATGGCATAACATGCAGCGTGGGCGCGATTAAACCCGTACCGTGCAAAGGGCTCAATAAAATCCCACACCTGCGCTGCACCAGCGTGGTCTACCTTGCTGTGCTCCATTGCCCCCGCAATAAACTTTTCCCGCTGTTCATCCAGTAGGGCTTTAATTTTCTTTCCCACGGCTTTTCTTAAAATATCTGCCTCTCCATACGTAAAGCCACAAAAATCCCGCGCTATTTGCAATACCTGATCCTGCGTGACAATAACGCCGTAAGTCTTCTCTAAAATTGGCTTCAGTGCAGGATGAAGATAGGTGATTCGTTTTTTGCCATGTTTTGCCGCAATAAAATCAGGAATAGAATCCATTGGTCCTGGCCTGTACAGGGCAACCATAGAAAGAATATCTTCAAATTCGTTGGGACGAAGCTCCTTAAGGTAGCGCTTCATCCCATCTGACTCCAACTGAAAAACCGCAGTAGTATTTCCTTCTCGCAGGAGTTTATACGTCTTTGGATCGTCCAGCTGCAGCTTTTCAATATCAATGCTTTTATGGTGAATCACATAAATTCTCTTCAGGGTATCTTCAATGACAGAAAGGTTTTTTAATCCAAGAAAATCCATCTTTAAAAGTCCCAAATCCTCAATGCTGTGCATGCCATATTGCGTTACAATGTTCTGATCGTTTTGCGTTGGGTGTTGCAATGGCACAAGCGTGTTTAAGGATTGAGACGCTATCACCACGCCACATGCATGCGTGGAAGCGTGTCGTGCTACTCCCTCCAATTTCTTTCCAAGATCAATTAAACGTTTTGCTTTTTCATCGCTTTCATAGAGTTCCTTAAACTCCTCTACTTCTTCTAAGGTTTGCTGCAAGTTATAGCTAAAAGGTATCATCTTTGCCATACGGTCGCAGTATCCATATTCATATCCCAGTGCCCTGCCAACATCCCGAATTACGGCCCTTGCAGCCATGGTTCCAAATGTAATAATTTGAGCAACATGATCTCTTCCGTATTTTTCAGAAACATATTCTATTACCTCATCTCGTCTGGTATCTGCAAAATCAATGTCAATGTCTGGCATGGATATACGTTGCGGGTTGAGAAATCGTTCAAAGATAAGATCATAACGCAAAGGATCAATCCCGGTAATTTTTAGCAGATACGAAACGAAGGAACCCGCAGCCGAGCCACGCCCTGGGCCAACTACAATATGTTTTTGCTTTGCCCATGCAATAAAGTCATGCACAATTAAAAAGTAGGGAGCAAACCCGGATTGGGAAATAACGTCCAATTCATACCCGAGCCGCTCCATTGCCTCCTTTGATGTCGCATATTCTGGATACTCTTTTAGCGCAGTAAGACAAAGTTCTTTTAAAAAGTCATCTGCATTCTTGTTGTCGGGAACGGGGAATATGGGGAGTTTTGTTACGCCAAGCTCAAGCTCCAAATTACATTGCTCTGCAATTTTCTGCGTGTTGGTGATAGCTTCTGGTATATCAAAGAAGAGCTCCTCCATGTCTTTTATGCTCTTTAAGGAGAAATCATCTGCGCTAAGCGTTAATCGATCTGGATCCTCTGAGCGAGCTCCTGTGTTGATAAGCATTAAGACATCTTGCGCTTCTGCGTCTTCAGGGCGTAGGTAATGGGTGTCAGCAGTAGCTACCACAGGGATATCTAGTTTCTTTGAAAGTTCCAAAAGTCCTTGATTGGTAGTTTTTTGTTCAGGGATATTTTCATGACGCTGGAGCTCAAGATAGAAGTTGCCTTTTCCAAAAATCTCCTGGTACAGCAAGGCAGTAGCCTCTGCATCTTTTTTCCTCTTTGCTTGGAGTAGTCGTGGTACCTTTCCATTCAAACATCCGGACAGCGCAATGAGTCCTTCGGCGTGGCTCTTTAAAAATTCCTCATCCACCCTTGGCTTATAGTAAAACCCGTAAAGATGCCCTGCAGTAAGAATACTCACTAAGTTCTCATACCCTTTTTGGTTCTTTGCCAAAAGCACCATATGGTAAATGGTGTCATCTACCTTATGGCGCTTTTGCTCCATTCCCTCAAACGCAAGATAGATTTCAACTCCAATTATTGGTTTAACTCCCTTTTCTTTTGCTTTTTTTAGAAACTCAATTGCTCCATACAAGTTGCCATGGTCAGTGAGTGCGATAGAATCCATACCAAGCTCCTTTGCGCGATCCACCAATTGTCCTATCTTTGGTAGTCCATCTAAAAGAGAATAGTGCGAGTGCACATGGAGATGAATGAACCCAGCACCACTTTTCTTCTGAAAAGTGGTGCTGGGTAAACCCACCCCTGTTTCACCTTTCTTGCTGGCAGGCTTTGTTACCTTATTGAAATAAATGTTGTTTGTCATTTCAGAGATTTAGTGTGGAGTAAACCCAGCACCAAATCTTTGGCTGGCAAGCTTTATTACCTTATTGAAAGAAATATTGTTTGTCATTTTGGAGATTTGGTGCTGGGTAAACTTAGACATTAACATACTATACCGTGTTTTTTATGTTAAAGTAAAGATAGATAATCCTTAACAACAGGGTAAATGTTACAAGCAGACATACACACTCTACGCTATGCTATTGGCATAGAAATCTGCAATCTTAGCATCTTACCACTGCAAATATATACAATCCTATCTCGTACTGATAAAAGGAGGCAACTAATGGAAATACCCATAACGGTACCAAGTCAGAACATACAAAGAGCCTGGTGGAGAGATCTCAGCGCTATCGTAGAGGACGCAGGTCATCTAAAACGACGATACGACTTCTACTTCATTAAAACTCTTTGCGTCGTGGGGTTGCTTAGTCTATGCATCATTGGAATGGTGAAGCTAAGTAATAATCTTGGGATTGATCTTATGATTGCGCTTTTGCTTGGCTTCGTCATGACGCAGGCTGGGCTACTTGCACACTCAGCGATACATGGCCAAATTTTCAATGCGATGGAAAAAAATCGCATTGCTGGTCATGTGTATGGCTTTCTCATCGGATTTAGTCAAAGCTGGTGGGTATGGAAACACAACCATCTCCATCATGGAGATCCAAATAACTCAGAAATCGATGGAGATATTCGAATCAATTGGATTGTGTTCACACGCGAACAAGGCATGGAGAAATCTGGATTTGACAAATTCATGGTACAGCATCAACAGTGGTTTTTCATTCCACTGCTATTTGCCTCAGCCATGAGCATGTGGTTT
>JAQBTT010000035.1 GCA_027624865.1 bacterium | reverse complement strand
CCCGCGAGCCTTAAACTGAATCGCGAGCGGGAATACTCTTCCCGGCCTGCCCCAGATACCTGGCAACAGGGGATGGGGCAGACAAACAGAGCAGCACTTTCAGACAAGTAGGGTTAGAAGGAGCAGTGAGGCGATGATTTCTCTCGCTGCTCCCTTCCACCGAGCTCATAACACAATGTTGTGAGTTCAGCGGAGGTAGTCGTCAGCGGGCTGTTGAGTCAGAGGATTCTCCTCCCCATCTGAATTTTCGCAAGAAAACTTAGGCGGGTTATCCCTTGGCTCACAGCCCCTTGGCGACTAAGACTGCTTGAAACCCAGTTTCAAGCAGAGCCCTTACCAGGGGGCTTTTTTTATACCAAAAAACAAAGTATGATAAGCTAGTAAATATGAAAATACTCTTTACAGGAGGAGGAACAGGAGGACATATCTTGCCTATCATAGCTTTAACAAGAGAACTTAGAGCGTACAAGGATACCATGCCTCTTGAGTTTTTCTATATGGGTCCGCGCGATAGCTTTGCGCAAATGCTCTTGGTGCAAGAGGGAATCACAATGTACCATGCTGTTTCTGGAAAAGTTCAGCGTCATGATTTTTTAAAGTCTCTCCCAAGTAATCTTTTAAACGTAGCCGTTAAGGTACCTTTTGGTATCTTGCAGGCATTCTTTCGCATCTTTATCTTGGGCCCAGACATTATTATTTCAAAAGGAGGATATGGATCCATTCCTTCTGCTATTGCAGGGTGGATTCTTCGCGTCCCTATTATTCTACATGAATCTGATGTTGTCCCTGGCATTGCAAATAGAGTTGTAGCAAGGCTTGCTTCACAAATCCTTGTATCCTTTCCTGATACCCAAGAGCTTCCCAAAGAAAGAGTAATTGAAGTAGGTAATCCCATTCGAAAAACTCTTTTAACAGGCTCAAAGGAAGAGGCAAAGCGACTCTTTAAGCTTGAAGGAACAAAGCCCGTGCTTTTGCTCCTAGGAGGGTCTCAAGGTGCCACAAGAATCAATGACATGCTCTTGGTGGTGCTTAATGAAACTCTTAAGGATTATGAGGTTATTCATCAAACAGGTGAGAAAAACTTTACTCAGGTACAGAAAGAAGCAGACGTAGTTGTAGAAAAAGAAAGAAGGGGACTATACCACCCTATTCCCTTTATTAAAGAGACTGAACTTCGCCATATGTACGCCGCAGCAGATTTAATCATTAGCAGATCAGGTTCAGGTTCTATATTTGAAATAGCAGCCTTGGGTAAACCTTCCATTTTAATTCCTCTGCCAGAAGCCGCCCAAAATCATCAGATTGCAAATGCCTATGCGTATCAAAAAACTGGAGCATGCATTGTTCTTGAGCAAAATAATCTTACCCCACACTTCTTTTTGGAACGAATACACGCACTCTTTGCTGATAAGACGGAACTGCAAAAAATGGTAGCAGCAGCAAAAGGCTTTGCTAGGCCAGAAGCTGGCGCAGTCATAGCAAAATACATTATTGAGTCTCTGTCAAACTCATGATAGACTAAAGCAATGAAAATACGCACGCGAATCGCACCTTCTCCCACAGGACCCCTGCATATGGGAAACGCCAGGACCGCCTTATTCTCCTACCTCTTTTCCAAAAAGGAGGGAGGGGACTTTATCGTTCGAGTAGAAGATACTGACAAAGAGCGCTCTGAGCCAAAATGGGAGCGCGATGCATTGGAAAACCTAGAGTGGTTAGGGCTCAATTGGGATGAAGGTCCTACGTTTACAAAAGATAGAGGAAGCTTTGGTCCATATAGGCAATCGGAAAGAACCGGAATCTACAAAGAATATCTTGAAAAATTACTGAAAGAAAAACGAGCGTACTGGTGCTTTTGCACTACAGAAGAGTTAGACGCACAACGTCAGGATCTTGTAAGCAGGGGAGAGACTCCAAGATATTCTGGAAGATGCAGAGGCCTTTCTATACCTGAGCAAGAAAAAAACAGAAGCGATGGAAAGTCTGCTGTCATTCGTTTTGTAATAGACCCAAGAAAAATTACATTCAAAGATATTATTCGTGAGGAAGTTTCATTTGACATGGCGCTTTCAGGAGACATCGTCATTGCAAAGAATATGGAAACTCCACTGTATAACTTTACTGTGGTGATAGACGATGAACTCATGCAAATCACTCATGTTATCCGAGGAGAAGACCATATCTCAAATACCCCAAAACAAATACTTATAAAAGAAGCTCTTTTGTTTAAAGGAAAAATTCAATACGCACATATTCCACTTCTTCTTGCGGAGGACAGAACGAAACTCTCAAAGCGACATGGAGATAATTCTGTTACAAAATTCAGAGAGGAAGGGTACCTGCCAGAAGCAATTGTAAACTTTTTGGTTTTACTTGGCTGGAATCCGGGAGGTGAAAAAGAAATCTTTACTTTAAAAGAACTCATAGCAGAATTTTCCTTGGACCGAGTGCATAAGGGAGGGGCAGTATTTAATCTACAGCGCCTAGACTGGATTAATGGATTCTATATTCGACAAAAAAATACAAAAGAACTTGCAGAAATGATAGTTCCTTATCTTAAGGAAGCAGGGCTTCTTTCGCAGAATGGAGAAGAAAAAGAGTTTCACTTACATATACAGAAATCCCAACCCTATACCATACAGGAAACAGGGGAGGGAGTATCTCTAGATTTTCTAGCTGATGTAGTCGCCCTATATCAAGAGCGCCTAAAGAAGCTTTCTGAGATTACACAATTAGCTGATTTCTTTTTCACAAAAGAACTAGAATATGAAAAAGAACTCTTATCCTGGAAAGGAGCTGAGAATACAGCAATCATTGCATCTTTGGGAAGATCCCAGGAGGTTCTTTCTAGCTTGAAGGAAGGGGAGTGGAAGAAAGAAAAGATAGAGGAAATGCTTCTGTTAGAAGCTGAAGCAGCCGGGGACAGAGGAAGCTTACTCTGGCCTTTGCGAGTTTCTCTTACAGGCAAGAAAGCTTCAGCGGGACCCTTTGAAGTAGCTGCAGTTTTAGGTAAAGAAAAAACGCTCGCAAGAATCACGCAAGCACAGGAAAAACTCTAATGA
>JAQBTT010000011.1 GCA_027624865.1 bacterium | reverse complement strand
TCCTCGTTTCTTGAATATTGGACAAATTCGCTCCGCTCAACTGACGTCAGTTCAAATCCCGCCCTCCTAGTAAATTTTTGACCGACCTTCGGTCAAATTGTTTCGCTTTGTGAAACAGTCAAAAATCTACTACCTGGCATACTCTGTGAATCTATTTTCTCGAATCAAGGTTACTTTAATTTCCCCTGGGTAACGAAGGTCTTCCTCAATTCTTCCTGCAATTTCTTTTGTGAGACGCTCTGCATCAACATCAGATACTTCTTTGGATTTTACAAATACTCGAATTTCTCTTCCCGCCTGCAGAGCATAAGACTTTTCAACTCCCTCAAAGGAATTTGTAATATTCTCAAGTTCCGTAATTCTTTTCAGGTAGTTTTCCAAACTATCTTTTCTTGCTCCGGGACGAGCTGCTGAAATAGCATCTGCTGCCTGTACCAAAATTGATTCAATAGTTTCGTAGGGATACTGCTCATGGTGAGACTTCATGCCGGCAATAACTTCTTTTTCTACTCCAAACTTTTCCAAAAGGCGCATGCCAATATCAACGTGAGAACCTTCTACCTGATGGTCCAATGCTTTTCCAATATCATGGAACAGTCCTGCTTTCTTTGCGACTGCAACGTTTACTCCAACCTCTGCTGCCAAAGCTCCTGCTAGGTGAGCTACCTCAATTGAGTGGAGCAGCACATTTTGTCCAAAGGAAGTTCTAAACTTCAATCTTCCTAGAACCTGCACAAGCTTTGGATCAACTTTCACAATCCCAAGATCAAAGACCGCAGTTTCTCCTGCTTCCTTAATTTGCTGATCTATTTCTTCTCGAACCTTCTCTACTTCTTCCTCAACGCGTGTTGGATGAATCCTCCCATCCTTCATGAGGCGTTCCAACGCAACTTTGGCAATGTGTCTTCGCAATGGATCAAATCCAGAAATAACGACAGCTTCTGGGGTTTCATCTACAATAATTTCAACGCCAGCTGCTCGCTCCAAAGCGCGAATGTTTCTTCCTTCCTTTCCAATAATTTTCCCTTTCATATCTTCTGAGGGAAGGGGGACAATGGTACTTGAAATTTCCTGCACCTGAGAAACCGCAGTCTTTTGAATAGCATAGGTAAGGATTTCCTTTGCCCTGCTCAAAAAACGCTCCTGTCCCTCTGCTTCCAACTTTCGAATTCTCCCTAAGATATCTTTTTCGTAACTCTCTTCTACTCCTTTTAAAAGTTGGCCCTTTGCTTCTTCCTGCGAAAGCTTTGCAAGCTGTTCTAGCTTTTCCAGAGCCTTTGCCTTTTCTTCCATCAGTTGTGCTTCTTCCTTTTTGAGCTTCTCTACCTTTGCAAAAAACTCCTGCTCTTTCCCCTCATAAACAGAAAGTTTCTGGTCCAGACCAGCTTCACGTTTTAAGAGTAGTTGTTCGGTTGCAAGAAGAGCTTTTCTACGCTCCTGTCCTTCCGTCTTAGACTTTGTAAGAAGTGTTTCTGCTTCCTTCTCTGCTTGCGCTATCTTTTTTTGTACTGTCTGCTCGATGGTTCCGGACTGGCGCTTGGCCAGGAGTTGTCTTGTGATATACCCCAAGAGAATCCCCAACACTAAAGCCCCGGAGCCCGCCAAAAGGACTTGGGTTGTCATGAAAAATATTGAGCGATTGGACTTGATTGTTCATCCAAAGGTCACGGTTACATACTTATCTTGTATCACCATACCAAGAAATGAGAGTGTTGTCAAAGCACGTTCACACGGTTCCCCCGACCCCCCTCTTTTAAAACCCCTCGGTTTTAATATTTCCGCTACGGGAAGAACCGGCTTTTTGATAGCCTCTATCAAAAAGTCTTACTTTGCCTTGATCACCTGGTCAATGATGCCGTAGGTCTTTGCTTCATCAGCCGTCATGTAGTAATCACGGTCTGTGTCTTTCTCAACTTTATCTAAAGGTTGTCCTGTGTGCTTCACCAATATCCTATTTAAACGCTCTTTCAGTCGTATAATTTCTCTTGCTGCAATCTCAATTTCAGAAGCCTGACCTTGGATTCCTCCCATTGGCTGATGAATTAAGATTTGAGCATTGGGCAATGCAAAGCGCTTTCCTTTTTCGCCTGCCACCAACAAAAGGGCTCCCATGGAAGCTGCCATCCCAACACATACGGTGTGCACGGGTGACTTTACATACTGCATCGTATCGTAGATGGCAAGTCCAGCTGAAACATGCCCCCCTGGACTATTGATGTAAAACTGGATGGGTTTCTCTGCGTCTTGCGAAGCTAAAAACAAAAACTGAGCGATAACAGAGTTTGCCACCACGTCATTAATAGAGGATCCCAAAAAAACAATACGGTCTTTTAAAAGCCTTGAATAGATATCGTAGGCTCTTTCACCGTGCTGTGTTTTTTCAATAACAGTTGGTATAAGATTCATATTATTTCATCAATCCTTCAAGAAGTTGAAGGGTTTTTTCATTTCGCAAGACGCCTTCACTGTACATCTTCAGCTCTTTTTGGTCAAGACTATCTTTTGCTAATTTACTCTCAGGATATTGGCCCAATACCTTTTGCATTTCCTCTTCTATCTCCTCTTTACTTGCTGTAATTTCTTCTTTTTTTGCTATGGCATCAAGCACTAAAAATTCGCCAATTCTCTGCTGCGCTTGCACAAGAAAGGACTCTTTCAGTTCCTCTTCCGTCTTTTTCATGTTTTTTAAGTACTCTGTAAACTCTATTTTAAGCATCTCCTTTACTCCTTGTTTTGTTTGCTCAAGTAACGCCTGTTGCTCTCGCTTCACCAATACCTCTGGCACCTCAAAAGTAGCTTCTTTGGCAACCTTTGCCACGATTTCCTGGCGCGCTCTATTTTTCTCTTGCGTCTCTTTTTCCATCATAAGGCCCTTTTTCACGCTCTCTTTGAGCTCATCTAATCCTGAGGCATTCCCAAGAGTTTTTGCAAACTCATCATTGAGCTCTGGAAGAGTGCCGTCTTCATTCTTTTTGCTCTCTTGCAGCCACTTGAGTGTTCGCGTAAGATCTTCGTCTTGCACTATAACTTCTTTCTTTGTAACTTCTGAAGCAATCTTTTTGTAATCTGGGAGCGTTACTTCAGGGAATAAGGAAACTTGGATACTAAATACCACGGGTTCGCCGTCTTTGGCTTTCACAATACGAACTTCAGGATCTCCCAGAACCTTTAAGTCTTCTTCCTTGGCAATCTTTTGATATGCATCTTGAATAGCAAGCTCCATTGCTTTTGCAAACACCTGCTGCCTTGAAACCTTTTGTGCAACCATTTCCTTTGGAGCATGCCCTGGGCGAAATCCCTCCAAGGAAACTTCTTTCCCAAATAGCGTGAGAGCCTTCTCCCGATGCCCTTCTACTTCCTCTGGGGAAATTATTACCTCAATTTCTTGCCTTGAGCCAGGAAGATCTTTTTTTGTAAACTCCATACGCACGATCACACGGTTCCTCCCGACCCCACTCTTTTAAAACCCCTCGGTTTTAATATTTCCGCCACGGGAAGAACCGAAAAAATTACTTAAATTTTTTATTTTTTCTTTTTTGATTTTTCTTCTTTTACTACCTTTTCTTTTTCTACTACCTCCTCTCCCTTTGGCTCTTCCTCTTCTGCTTCTTCTTTCTCTTCTGAGGAGGCGCCTTTACCATCTTTAGTTCGAATATCTATCTTCCATCCAGTAAGCTTGGCGGCGAGCCTTACATTCTGTCCATCTCGTCCAATGGCCAAGGATAGTTGATCTTCTGGAACAATGGCTATTGCCCTGTTTTGTTCTTGCACCTGAATCTCCAAAACCTTAGCAGGGGACAAGGAGTTTGCAAGGTATTCCTCAGGGTCCTCTGCCCATTCAATAATATCTATCTTTTCGCCTCCAAGTTCATTGATAACAGCAGAAACTCTTGTGCCTCTTTGTCCTACCATAGAGCCTACGGGGTCCACTCCTTGTTCCTGCGAAACCACAGCAATCTTGGATCTTGATCCTGGCTCTCTTGTAATTGCTTTTATTCCCACAGTTCCTGCTGCAATCTCTGGCACCTCCAGTTCAAATAACTTGGAGATAAATTTTGAATGGGCGCGAGAAAGAATAATGGAAGGTCCTCGAGGCTGGTCTTCCACAGATAACAAGTAAAACTTTAATCGTTGCCCAGGACGGTAAAATTCTCCTGCAACCTGTTCCTCCTTTGGCATAATTCCCAAAGTCTTTCCCATATCTACAAATACCACTCTTCCCTCTACACGCTGAATAATACCTGAAACCAACTCTCCTTGACGAGATTGAAATTCTTCGAGGACCGCCTCTCGCTCTGCTTCACGTATTTTCTGCAAAATAACTTGCTTTGCAGTTTGTGCTGCAATTCTGCCGTACTCATCTTTTGATTCTAGCTTGATCTCCAGATCATCTCCCACGGCAATCTTTTTTTGTATCTTTTTTGCATCCTCCAAAAGAATATGCCGTTCATCATGAAATCGTACCTTCTTTCCCTCCTGCGGGAACTCCTCTTCTTCTTTTCTATCTTTCACTTCTTTAAGCTCCTCCTCTGAGTAAATCATGCTTTCATCTACCACTTGCTTTATTTGCAAAAACTCAACTTTCCCTGTTGCAGGATCCATTTTTGCCTTTACTACCTGCCCTCTTGTCCCATACTCCTTTTTGTACGCAGCAGCAATAGCCTGCTCAATTAAGTCAAGGACCTTCTCTTTGGCAAGGCCCTTCTCTTCTGCAATATTCTCTATTGCAAGCAAAAAGTTTTTAATATCCATATGTTTTTACTCCGTAAAAGAATTTCTAATTTCTAAATCCTAATTTCTAAACAAATCCCAATGGTTAAATATCAAAACTCGAAACAATACCTAAACTCTAATTTTTTAAATTCTAAGTATTTAGGATTTGGGATTTTGGTCATTTGAATTTGTTTCGTGCTTCGCCCGCCTGCAATGCTTGATGCGTAGCATCTGCGGGCAGGGATTTCGCCCCGATCATTCGATGGGGCGACCTGTCGGATGACTGGGTCGTGCTTCGTGCTTTTAGAAAAGAATGTCCGCTTGTAGCGGACACCTTCTTTCATGCAGTCAATATACACCCCTTCCTTGGCTTTGTCAATTCCTTGTCCTGGTCCATAACATATGATACACCTAGCTTCTTAAAAACACATGAAAGGAAGATACAGTGGGAACCATTGGAACTGCTTGAAACCCGGTTTCAAGCAGTCTTCAGACAGTCTTACATGACCCTTCGCCTACAAGACGCTGTGAAAACCCGCTTTGACCTATCAGGCAAGGTGCATCATACTTTAAGAATGAAATGGTTTTTTCTTTTTCTTTTTCTCCCCATAAGTTGGGCTTCAGCTGAGGGACTTAATACTGGGTTTGTTGAAGGTGTTTGGTATTCAAAAACACCATTCTTTGCAGGGGAAACCATACGCATGTACACAGCAGTGCAAAACAACTCTAGCTTTGATATTCAAGGAACAGTGGAATTTCTGATTGATGGAACTGGCGTAGGGCAGTCCTCTTTCTCAGCTACTAACGGAAGAATCGTAGAAGTGTGGAATGACTGGAACGTTACAAAAGGCAATCATTCTATTGGAGCTCAAATCAAAGAGGTTTTTAAGGTAGAAATTGGAAAAGATCCAGAGCCAATCACCCTTGGCACAGGCGTACTTGGGGTTAGTGATATATTTGCAGATGTAGATACCGATCAAGATGGGATAGGTGATCTTCTTGACCTAGATGATGACAATGATCTCGTAACAGACATCGCAGAAAAAACCCTAGGAACTGATCCTTCAAAGAGCATAAAAGAGGATCCTCTTTTGGCAAAGGAACCTGACTTGAAATCAAAAATTTCCGTAGTGACAGAAATTACAGAGAAAGTCATTGAAGAATACCTTCCTACAGCTACACAAAAGGTAGATTCTTTCATGGAAGCGACAACAGAAAAACTCACAGCACAAAGACAAGAGCTAAAAGAAAAGAAAGAATCGTTTAATAAAGAGGAGCCCTTACAGCCACTTCCCCTCACAGACCAAGCCTTAGATCTTTTTTTAGCTTCTGCAATTGTTGCCCTCCCACAATGGCAAATTGGTCTCTTTTTATTCTTTGCGATTGCAGCTGCTCTTCTCTTGCGCCGCCTTACCCAAAAAGAACCAGGGCAAGAATAAGGAAGTTTACTACGGCACTCAAGATGCACCACTCACACCATTCTTTTAAAACTGCTTGAATGAATAGAAGGTATAGGGAAGCTAAAGAGGCTGGAATTGCGATAAATAATACTACGAAAGAAAGGGGAACCCCTACAATAGCAATAACTCCTAGAGTAGAAAGGGTAAATATTCCCAACAAAGATAGATAAAACCCTATCCCCAGCGCTTCAATTGGGATACCAAGAACATACCCATATTTACTCTTACTCACCCTATCGCAGTCATCTCCAAAAAAGCATACAAGCTTTTTTTTCGTGAGCTTTTTATACAAAATATATGCTGCGTCTATAAGGCCAATTGAAGCAAGAATAAAAATCCAAAATGACATAGATTATAGTACTTTTACGTATTCTGTTGCTGTTGCCTCGCATACTCCCTGAAGGTCCTCTGTAAATAGTGAGCAAAAATGCTTTGCCTCGCTGTCTCCACGAAAGTAGGAGATAAAGTCTTTTACTGCGCCAATAACGCAATTTGACTGCTGCTTAAAGTCTTCTCCTAGCAAGCAAATATCTTTTGCTTTTTTTGCATCACTCACCGTGGATCCCGAGGCATCTCTGCCCAAGCTCTGATAGCAAATATTCTCAAACCCTTCATCTGCTTTTGTGCACCAATTGAAAGTTTCTTTAAAGTTTTGATTGTTGAGCGTTAGTATATATGAAGTCTGCATTAAGTAGCACGTTCCCTTGTACTTGGCGTCCACTGCACTGCAAGGATATAAAGGATCATCTTTCTTTAAGTAAGCAGTGAAATGATTTCTGTTATCTGCCATAATGTTTTCCATAAAAGCGCCCGACCAACAGGAAGCTGCATCCCAATGTTCTTTTAAAATATCGCAGGTTGCAAGAGATTCAAACAGTTCATTTTGATTAAGCGCCATAATGCCATGCCCCAATCCATGTACACAGTTGTAGTGGTCAAAGGAGTACTTTCTTTGCTGTGCAATGTCTTTGCAAATAGTATTTAAGTTATCGTCTAAATTAACATACCCAATATCTGCAATAACAGCTTCAATAACTCCGTGGTAGTACCCTGACCAACAAAATCCATCTCCTGCTCCATATGCCTCAAACACAGAAGGAAACTTACGCACTGCTGCTCTTCCAATGATATGAGTTAACTGATGGCATTGTGATTTTGCATACGCGCTATCTTGATACTCCTTTCGCAAAAACGCAAAGCTTTCCTCAACGCCATCTTCGTTCACCATTGTGGTATACAAATCGTTGTAGCACGCAAAATTATTTACATCCTCTCCTGTGCAGGGCTCTCTTAATGGGATTAAAGATGTGTCTTTTACTTCAGCTACCAAATCTTGCAAGTTCTCTGAGGCTGATTTCCCAACAAAAAAATCTCTTCGTTCATCAAGATTTGGGCCATTGGCAACTTCTTTGTCTTGCGCCAAAAGCAATGCACCAAACGCAATCACAAAAAGAATGGTAATACCAGGAATAATTCTTATCATACTGCGTCGCAAGCACCTGTCTTGAATTTATTAAGCATTTTATAGTAGATAATAGTCATGGAATTTTTCTGTTGCATCTTATTGTGGACCCAGGGAGAATCGAACTCCCGCCTCGGCAATGCGTCTTAGTTATTTTAATAGAATTTGGTGGACCCAGCCGGACTCGAACCGGCCACCTCAGCAATGCGAATGCTGCGCTCTACCAGATGAGCTATGGGCCCGCCAAATTCTACTATATGTTTAGGAGGGCGGGATTTGAACTGACGTCAGTTGAGCGGAGCGAATTTGTCCAATATTCAAGAAACGAGGAGTGATGCGTACCTTAAGGTACGTGAGCGACGAGTGACGAAGAAGATTGGTCAAATGCGCCCGCCCTTTTAGGGAAGCTGGAAAATGGCTGATTTCTTCGTTGCTCCTCCTTGACGTACCTTTTAGGTACGCCAGCGTCGTCGCGCCTTTAAATCATCTCATTTTTCAGCTTCTCAATCTGATGCCAGTTCGAATCCTGCTCTCCTAAGGTACCGGGGCAATTTTTCACGCTCGGCAGAGACGTCTCGCTAAATTGCCCGCCAAAGACAAGCAGTTGTCTTTGGCCCACTTTACTATAGGCCCTAGCAGTTGGGTTTTAAAGCCAGTACTTTTGCTTTGTCATGCTATCCTCCTTCATCACTACCTGGTCTCGCTCTTTCTTTGCCTTTTCTGATAAAGAGAGCAGTTCTTTTTCATCTAGAGACAAAAGTTCTTTTGATTTTGTTTCCAGATACTTCTTAGTATTTTTTTTAGGGTCTTCCAGCACCTCTCCTAAAAGCACATCCAACACATGCCCAACCTTAGGACCTGGGGAAAGCTTCCCTAACTTCATGATGTCAGCCCCATTAACCTTTAGCATCTTTGCTGAGATAGGGTCTTTTTGCACCTTTTCAATGATGTATCGCAAATGGCGGAGCTTGTAGGGTTCTGCTTTGGGAACTCCAGAACCAATACGGTCTGCCATACGAACCTTCAGTAAATCATCTACGTTTTCTTGCCCAATGTTTCGCACCAGTCTTCGGATGGAAGACTCTGTAACTTCATCCACGTTATAGTAAAAGAGGTGGTAGCGAACTAAGTTTGCTATCTTTTTTACTTCTTTCTTTGGGAACTTTAAGCGTTCTAGCATCTTTTCTGCCATGCGCGCTCCCACTACCTCATGCCCATAAAACGTAGAGTCCTTGCCCTCTCCTCTTTTTACCTTGGGTTTCCCAACATCGTGAAGCAGGGAAGCAAGTCGCACCTCCAAACTCCAATTGTTTTTTATCGCATATGCCAGAGCCAAAAGATTGTGTTCCCACACAGTATAGATATGGTGTTTGTTTTGCGAAACTCCATACCCATGCTCAAGCTCCGGTAAAATATACTTTAACAGACCGAGCTCTCGCAACATCTCAATCCCTTGCATCCCTCCCTCTCCCATTACAAGCTTTTGCAGTTCATCTCGTATTCTTTCTGCTGAAATTTCTCCTAGAAGATCAGCGTCTTTTTTAATTGCCTCTTTAGTTTTCTCTTCTATGGTAAATCCTAATACCGAAGCAAATCGCACTGCTCGCATCATGCGCAGAGCATCTTCTTTAAATCGCTCCTCTGGATTTCCCACTGCACGAATGAGCTTTGCCTTCAAGTCCTTTTGACCATCAAAAGGGTCGTGCACGTCTAGTGCTCCTAAGCTAAGCTTAGGAGCTCCTAAGCTTAGCTTAGGAGCAAGAGCAATTGCGTTTATAGTAAAGTCTCTTCGTGAAACATCTTCCTTTAAGCTCTTTGCATACTCCACTCTTCCTGGCCTTCTTCTATCTTTGTACTCAAATTCAGCTCTAAACGTAGTCACTTCAATTTCCTTTACGTGGGCGTCTTTACTTCCAGTAAGAACAGTTACCGTAAAGAATTGATTTTCATAAAAGTTATTGAAAAAGAGCTTTTGAATCTCCTCTGGAGTTGCAGATGTTGCAACGTCCCAGTCATCTGGTTCCTTTTTCAAGAATAAATCTCGCACACACCCTCCCACCACATACGCCTCAAAACCAGCTTTGGTGAGCTTTGATATCACTTCATTTACTTCTTTTGGCAAAGTAGCTTTCATAGTAAGAATAGTAGCTTGAATGATTGAATTTTTCAATTCAAAATGATAGAATTGAAACGCGTCCCTGTAGCTTAACGGACAAAGTACTGGGCTTCGAACCCAGTG
Source organism: bacterium (assembly GCA_027624865.1). Classification (GTDB taxonomy): domain Bacteria; phylum Patescibacteriota; class Minisyncoccia; order Minisyncoccales; family UBA10102; genus 01-FULL-49-22b. The sequence continues at coordinate 10,538 of JAQBTT010000011.1, read as the reverse complement.
ATGGGGGTTCGATTCCCTCCAGGGACACAAGAGAGGTTCGCCCTATCATTAGGGCGGGGTATCGAATGATACCCCGAGTCCTGACAGGGACACACTTCAAACTCTTAAGAGCCAAGAGAAATAGAAATCAAAACAAAAAAAGAATCTGCTCCTCTTTTTTTATTGACTAATAAAGTCACGCATGAGCGTGGCGCCAGAAGCATTTCTTCCATAGATTTCCGTAAGAATTTCCTCTGTCTCCTTTGAGATAACCTCGTAGATATACAGCCAGGAGAGGATCCAACCAATAGGAACAATAGAAACAGGGATATGAGTACCATCGCTCGCTTGAGACATAGTGCTCTCTACAAGGTTAAATATTTCTGGGTTTGGAATTTTTGGTTCAATGCCAATATAGAACTCGGGCTCATCTGGAGCATTAAGCACAGGGGAAATATGGAGTTCTTGCCAATAGATCTCTTTGTTCTTTCTTTTATTCTTAACCTGACTTACAAATGGCATCGCTTCCTCTCTTATGGCTTTCCACATTTTTTCATAGTATTCTTTTGGCATTTGTCCCCCCCCAAAGCTGGGAAGGTTTTTTGCCAATCATCTCTTCTCGCAAAAACCCTGTATGTTTTTGCGCAGCGGGATTTGCGTACAAAATCACACTATCTATATCCGTAATAACCAAGTGATCTTGGTAAGCTTCAAGTTGCCGTTTTAACTCTTGTAGTGCCTTATTCTTTACGCTTAAGTCTGTCATGCATACATTATACCCCTACATATCCTTTCATGTCACGCTCACACCAACAGCACATCCTTAACTAAATTAAAGAACTATGGCATACTAAAACAACGGTCACACAGTTCCCCCCGACCCCCCTTCTTTTCAAAACCCACGGTTTTGAATAATTTCCTACACGGGGAGAACTGATAAATTTCTTCCATAAATTTATTATGAAAAAGCTTTTGCCCATACTCTTTTTTGCCTTTCTGGTTTTACCGTTGCTCGCTTTTGCAGAAACACATCTAGGTCTAGTTTCTTGTGGCACTAGTACCACAGCGAGCTGCACGTTATGTGATCTTTTCCAGCTTATTACAAACATTGTAAATAAAATACTCTTTGTATACATCCCGCTCATAGCTCCTATCTTTGTAGTAATTGGTGGAGCTTACCTTCTTGTTGCAAGAGGGGATCCTGGAATGCTCACCAAAGGGAAGGATGTATTGACTGCAGTCGTTGTTGGCCTTATCATCGTATACACTGCTTATGTTCTTTTAAGCACCGTGCTTACCTTCTTGGGGGTAGCTGAATGGACTCGCCTTGGAACTTGGTGGCAGATTCAGTGTTCAACCCCGTAAAGCAACAAGATTGCCTTACGGGGTCAACCCCATAGCTTCCTTTTGCCTCCATAGCTCAATTGGTAGAGCAGCGGCCTCTTAAGCCGTTGGTTGCAGGTTCGAGTCCTGCTGGGGGCACCAGAAAGGCGGCGGAGCCGCACCGCTCAAAACCACAAAAGAACCTGGAGAAAAACATCGGCTCGAACCATGTTTTAATTTTCGGGAAAGAAAATTTTTTAAATAAAGAATTTATGAAAGTTGACCATGTTATTGATATTGGCTCCAGCAATGAAGATTCATACCTGGTTAAGGATAATCTTTTTGCTGTTTTTGATGGTTTCAATAGTTTGGATAGTTTCAAGGACGAAAATGGCACGACTGGTGGTTTGATTGCGGCGACTATTGCTAGAGACATTTTTTCTCATAACCAAGGTTCATTAAAAAGTTTGGCAATAGAAGCAAACCGAAAAATTCGAGAGAAAATGCTGGATTCAAAAATTGACACCAAAAACAAAAATAGTTTATGGGGCACAATTTTTGCAACAGTCAGGATCAAAAATAACTCTTTTGAATGGGCACAGCTCGCTGATTGCCTGATTGTGATTGTATTCAAAGACAAATCATATAAATTACTTGTTGAAGATTTTGACCATGATGGCGAGGTTTTAACAATATGGAAAAAACTTGCCGCGCAGAAAAAAGAAAAGATAAGAGAGTTGATAGCGGAGCCACATGCGAAACTTCGGGCGAGAACAAACGAAACATACGGCGTTCTCAACGGCGAAGAATCTGTTGAAGGTTTTCTAAAAACCGGAGAAGAGAAGTTGGAAAACATTAGCAATATTTTACTTTTTACAGATGGCTTAATGATTCCGAAAGAGGATCCGCTTGGAAAGGACGATTAGAAATTATTTGTGGATCTTTTCATACGGGGTGGTTTGGAAAATATAAAAAACTTCGTCAGAAATTTACAGAAAGACGACCCTAAATGTTGGAAGTATCCAAGGTATAAACAGCATGATGATATAACAGCCATATCTTTAACCTTTTGATTTTTTCTTAAATTTTTTATATTTAATGCCGCCAAAGAAAAACTTGAAATTGTCAGCGGTGCGGCTCCGCCGCCTTTCCGAATTTTCGCGGGGGGATTTTTCCGGAAAAATGCGTTCGGACTAATTCAAGAATACTGCACACAATATCAAACTTGACATAGCTCTTGGAAGTGATGTATAATAGTGATGTATGAATAACAACCTGCGAACACAAATACTTCTTCCTGCAAAGCTTCGTGAAGAGATTGAGAAAGCTCGCCGCAAAACAAAAGAAAGTTTGGCTGAGTACTTGCGCAAGGCCGCAAAAGAACGCCTTGAGAAAACCGAAAAGAGCAAAACAAATCTCAAAAGGCTTGCGAAGGAAGTTGTGGGAAGCGTGAAAAAAAGTGCATGGGAGGGCCTTGACGCTGTAGAATGGCAGAGGCAAATGCGAGAAGACCGCGACTAAACCTTCATGAAGTTTCTCATAGACACAAATATATGCATTCGGGCTATCGCAGGTAAAGAACCTGATGCTGCTTTTCTCACAAAGGCAATCAATGAAAATGCGCTTGTGCTCTCGGTAGTTGTGATTGCCGAGTTTCTCGGAAAAGCACTGCCTAAAGAAGAAATCGCTTTCAACAAACTGGCCCAGGCTTTCCCCATACTCCCCATAGACGAAGAAACCGCCCGCATTGCCGCTACATACCGCAAAGCATCTTTGCAAACATCAAAAACAAAACTACTTGACTGTTTTTTAGCTGCCCAAGCAAAACAGCACAATCTCACTCTTGTAACAAACAACCGCGCTGACTTTCGCATGAAAAACATAAAAGTTCAAACTCCCTAAATGTAATCCCTTCCAAGGGCACTAATATATGGCAAATTCAAACGACGCATTTTCACGCAACAACGGCAGACTAAGCAAACGTCAATTTGAGCTTTATTTAAATCAGGTTCCTTTGCAAATATGGGAACGTGAATACGTAAAACGTGTCATGGATAAATTCGACACCTCCTGGAGCCAAGGCATTACCAGAGATGAGTTTTTGAAGGGGCTGGACGAAATGGCAAAGAATCCCCATGACCAAATTGATGCCAGCGATATTGAGAATATTAAGCGTCATTTTTAATACAAAACACTACGCCTTGCATTTTTTTGCTTTTTTTGGTAGAGTTTCAATATGCTAACTACAAAAGACAAAGAAAAGCTTGTTGAAAAATACAAAATTCATGATAAAGATTCTGGAAGTCCTGAGGTTCAGGTTGCTTTAATTACCGAAGAAATCAAAAGACTCCTTTTACATTTAAAGAAGCACCAAAAAGACTTTCATTCAAAAAGAGGTCTTTTAAAAACTGTAGCAAAGAGGCGAACTCTCCTTGGCTACTTAAAGCGCGAAGACGAAAAGCGCTATAACAGTCTCATCAAAAAGCTTGGCTTAAAAAAATAAATGTCCATTAAAAACAAGGATCAGAGGGTTGCCATCTTCATTGATGTCCAAAACCTCTACCACTCAGCAAAAAACCTGTATCAGGCTCGAGTTAATTTCCGAGAGATTTTAAAGACCGCAACGGCCAATAGAATGCTCATTCGAGCCATGGCCTATGTGGTAAAAACAAAAACTGGGGAAGAAAAGCCCTTTTTTGATGCGTTAGTTGGAATTGGAATTGAGACAAAAGTAAAAGATTTACAAGAATACTACGGAGGAATGAAGAAAGCAGACTGGGATGTTGGTATTGCAGTAGATGCCATTAAAGCTTCTCCTTCAGTAGATGTTGTCGTGCTCATTTCAGGGGATGGAGACTACGTTCCATTGGTAGACTACTTAAAAAACCATGGCAATCGCGTAGAGGTCCTGGCATTTGGAAAATCTACATCAACAAAATTGCGAGATGCAACAGATGAATTCATTGACTTAGGAGAAGATTCTGGAAAATACTTACTTAAAAAATCACGATGGCCAGCGATCAAAATTACAAAATAACACTTGGGGACAAAGAAATATCCTTTGAGCTAACCTCGCTTGCAGAGCAAGCAAATGGAAAAGTCTTAATAAGGATGGGGGACACGGTAGCGCTCGTAACGGCTGTTATGTCTCGCTACCCACTAGACAACCTTTCCTTCTTCCCCTTAACAGTAGAGTATGAAGAGCGCTTTTATGCTGCAGGAAAAATCCTTGGTTCTCGCTACATGCGAAGAGAAGGGAGACCTTCAGACGAAGCAGTTATCACAGCTCGCGTCATTGATAGAGCAATTCGTCCATTATTCCCTGCGGGATTCAATAGAGAAGTTCAGGTTATCTGCACTGTCCTTTCTTGGGACACAAAAAACGACCCAGATATTATAGGGCTTCTGGGAGCTTCCCTTGCCCTTTTAACCTCTAATATTCCTTTTTCTGGTCCCGTTGGAGTTGTTCGTATTGGGAAAATAGATGGGAAATTTCTCTTAAACCCAACCTACGAAGAGCGGGAAAAGTCAGATATTGATTTTGTCTTAGCGGCAACCACAAAGGATGGTGAAGTTCTTTTTAATATGATTGAGGCAGAGGGAAAAGAAATTCCAGAAGATATTTTTCAAGAGGCTTTGGAATTTGGGGAACCTTACTTAAAAGAAATCATTGATTTTCAAGAGAAGATTGCAAAGGAGCAAGAGACAAAAAAAGTTCTTTTTGAAGCTCCGGGATCAAATGAAGAACTTACTGCCGAATGTAAAGAGTTTTTAGGAGACAGATTACAGCAAGCCCTCTTTACGGGAGAGAAGACTTTGCGCATGGATGCTGCCAATGATTTGAAAGCAGAGCTTTCCTTCTTTATTGATGGAAAGTTTCCAGGCGAGGGAAAAGCAAGTCCTGCAAAAGATTTTTTTGAAACTGAGATTGATAGACTTATTCATGAGGCGGCCTTGCGCGACGGAATGCGAGTAGATGGGAGAAAACTTGACGAACTCCGTGAGATTTCTGGCGAGGTTGGTCTTTTGCCTCGCACCCATGGCTCAGGATTTTTTGCCAGAGAACTTACCAAGACACTTTCCCTTCTTACGCTAGGGGCACCAGGAGACCACCGATTAATGGAAGGAATGGAGTTTATTGGAAAGAAGAGATTCATGCACCACTACAACTTCCCTCCCTATGCGCCAGGTGAAGTAAAGCCCATGCGTGGTCCTGGGAGACGAGAAATTGGACATGGCATGCTTGCTGAAAAAGCACTCTTGCCGGTAATCCCTTCTTCCGAGCAATTCCCCTACACTATTCGTATCGTAACAGAAGTTGTTTCTTCAAATGGCTCAACCTCCATGGCTTCGGTTTGCTCCTCCACGCTTGCTCTGCTTGACGCTGGAGTTCCCATTACGCGTCCCGTTGCTGGAATTTCTATGGGAGTGATGATGGCAGAAAATGGAAAAGACTACGCACTCTTAACTGATATTCAAGGCCCAGAAGATCACCACGGAGATATGGACTTTAAGGTTGCCGGAACCAAACAAGGAATTACCGCAATTCAGCTAGACGTTAAAATACGAGGCGTAAACAAGCAAATATTTAAAGAAGCCTTGGCAGCTGCCAAAGAAACTCGCTTTAAAATACTTGATACTGTTATTGAAAAACTCTTAGCTGAACCAAGAAAAGAGCTTTCCCAGTTTGCTCCTCGCATTGTTGTTATTCAGATTAATCCAGAAAAAATCGGTATGGTTATTGGACCTGGAGGGAAAACCATCCACAAGATTATGGATGAAACTGGTGTAGAAATTGACATTGATGATTCAGGTGAAGTCTACATCACAACAGACAACGCAGAGATGGCAAAGAAAGCCTCTGACATGGTTCTTGGCATTGTAAAGGAAGTTGAGGTAGGAGAGCTCTATGAGGGAGAGGTAAAGAAAATAATGGACTTTGGTGCATTTGTTGAATTACTCCCTGGACACGATGGTCTGGTTCATGTTTCACAAATTTCAGACAAACGAGTAGAGAATGTAAGTGATGTTTTAAGCGTAGGAGATGTTGTCACCGTAAAGGTTATTAAAATAGATGACCTTGGAAGGATTGATCTTTCCATGAAAGACGCAAAGAAGTAACAACTATAGCTTTCCATGGAACCGGAGTTTAAGCAATCCCCAACACCTAAAGAGGAACCAACAGAAGAAAAGTTGGAGTTTTTAAAGAGGGAAGAGGTTCGCACAATGGAAAAGGATATTGCAAAGATAAGAGAGGAGGGAGCAAAGGCAGAGCAAGAGCACATTGCAAAGCCAAAGGAAGAGGCAGTCCCTCCAAAAAAACCTGAGGTGGTGCTCATGCAACAATCGTCTTTTACGCCCCCAGCTTTACCGAAACGACCCTTAATTCCTCGGCGACCTCTAAAGCAGCGCGAGAAGCTATTCATCCGTATAGTCGCAGGAGGCATTTTTGTTTTCCTTGTGTTTAACGCAGTAGCCTTTGGCTTTTGGTTCTTCTTTAAAAAGAATGCGCCGGTAAAGCAGCCTGCACAAGACACGCAAAAAGAAGTAGTGATTACGCCTCCTCCCGCAATGCAACCAAGGCCGGTAGAACCACTGCCTGTAGTTTCACCTCTCATTCCTTTTTTTACAGCGCCAGAACAAAAGCTCGCGCTAGAGAATCAAGATGAACTTCTGCCCAAGCTTCAAGAGTTTCTTGCCAGTGCTCCAGCTCTTGGCCTCACTAACATTACATTGCAAACAAAAGAAAATCCTCTCTCTGTAAAAGAGCTTCTCTACGGGCTACAAATTACAATACCTCAAGAACTTACAGCAAAGCTCAAAGAAAACTACATGCTCTTTTCCTACGTTGCAGGGGAGAAAAAACGCCTTGGATTTGTTGTAGAGCTTAAAGATACGGTAGAAATTCAAGAAATTCTATCATCCTTTGAACAAAACATGGAGGATAGCACAGCTTCTTTCTTTGCTAGTATTGGACAAAAAGGATCAGCGTACACTTCTCTCTTTCGCTCCACGAGCTACAAGGGCGTGCCGGTTCGCTTTCAGACCTTTTCTATGATAGACTTTGGTATTGTATATGGCGTTATTAATAATACATTACTATTTACCAGCTCCATGGAAAGTTTTCAAAAAGTAGCTGACCTACTATAATCATATGGCCAAAGAATTAATCACAAAAATAGAGCAGGGCCTCAAAGAAAAGAAAGCACGTCTTGAGCAAGAGCTTTCTAGCTTTGCTACCAAAGATTCTGGAGTAAAAGGGGATTGGGATACTACATACCCTCGAGTTCCTGAGGGAGACCTGGAAGATGCCGCAAGCGAAGTAGAAGAGTACTCTACTAAGCTTCGTATTGAATTTAGTCTGGAAAAACAACTTCTTGAGGTAAATGGAGCGCTAGAGCGCATTGCAAAAAATCAGTTTGGCATATGCAAAGTCTGCAAAAAGGAAATACCACAAGAGCGCCTTTTAGCTATACCAGAATCAGCGCACTGCACAGAGTGCACTTAAAGTTAGCAATCAAAAACTGCCCCCTAAGGGCAGTTTTTGATTCGCAGATTTATACCGATTATACTGATTTATGTTGATATCTGTATTAATCCGTGGTCTATCTAAAAGGATTAGATGCACCACGCACCGTCGCTAGCGCTCCTTAACAACCTTCGGTTTTTAATATTTTTCCACCACGGGAGGATACCCAATCCTCCCGACCCCTCCTGTGGGTGCGAGGAGCATCTTATCTAAAAGGATTAGATGCACCACGCACCTCAAAGTGTACGTGACATCCCGTGGCAGACCAGCCTGTGCGTCCTGTATACCCAACGAGCTGTCCTTGATATACTTTTGCGCCAGGAGCCGTAAGGATTGATACAAGGTGTCCATAGTACGTTACCACCCCATTTGGATGAATAATACGAACATAATTTCCTCCGATTGCAGTAGATCCTGTTCTCTGCACAGTTCCTCCGGCGGCAGCATACACCGACTCCCCACATGGTCCATTAGAAAAGTCTATTGCATTAAATGCGTGTAATCCTTGAGTAATGCGATGTGGAGCAGGGATTGGGTAAATGAAGTAGGAGTTTGCAAGAGGGGTAAGTCTCCCCTGGGGGAGCAGGGATGGTTGCGTGCCATCTGGGATAATTAAAAAATCCCCAGCAAAAATAGCAGAAGGGGACTCCAGAGCATTAAAAGAAACAATGTCTTTGGTTTCTGCTTGATACCAGCCTGCAATCTCACTTAACGTGTCGTTCGCCCGCACCATATGCAACGCTCCAGTAGTTGGGAGAATCACAAGTTCTTGCCCTTCCTTCAATGTGGAGCTCGCGAGCAAGTCATTTGCCCAAAGGATGGTGTTAAGCGAAACACCAAACTTCTTTGCAATACTCAAAGAAGTATCCCCCTCCGCCACAATGTATCTTGTAATTTCAGGACGAAGGTCATTTTCCAATTGTCCCACAATAGCTCCCAATATCTGAGGGGTAACAGTTAAAGTAGGGGTAGCTGCAAAAAGCGTATTACGTCCTACAAACATTAATTCTGGGGTCTCACGAGCCGGGGCACGCTCTGAAGAAAATTCAAGGCCTGAAATCACCTGCGTGCCAAGGCCCAAATCTCCTGGTTCTTCTATTGTGCGAAAACTCAATATGAGAAGCAAAAAAGTAGCTGCTACAGCTATATATAAAACAGGGCTGAACCCAGCCCGCTGCATATTTGAAATTTCTCCCTCTGAACCTTTCATATCTACTGTTTAATATTACGCTCACCAGATTTAAAGTCAATGTCTCTCTCCACACCCCGTAAGGCAACTTCGTTGCTTTACGGGGCACATCCCATTACAACCCTTTTTACTCACATTTTGCAATATGCCTATTACAAAATCTGGTTTCCCTCGTGCTAAAATTATTCAAAGCCGTGGGGTCAGAGTGAACTACTTCACTCTGACGGGCGATGTAGCGAGGCGTCCCTGCCGAGCGTCAAACATCGCACCGGGTATAAATAATGGGGGGTCGGGGGAAACCATGTGAACGTAATTTGCTTATCTTCTCTTCTATAAGTAAAATGGCTTCATCATGGATTTATACTCAATTACAACTCAAAAGGAATTACTTGGAGCACACGGGGTTTCCCTAAAAAAGCACTTGGGGCAAAACTTCCTACTGGAGAAAAAGGCATCGGCAAAAATGCTTGTGGCAGCAGATCTTTCTTTAAAAGATACTGTGTATGAAATAGGGCCAGGGATTGGAACCCTAACAAAGGAACTTGCAAAAAACTCTGGCAAGGTGATTGCCATTGAAAAAGACCCTAACATGGTAAAGATTCTCAAAGAAACTACCAAGGAATTTTCCAACATAGAAATTATTCAAGGCAATGCTCTAAAGCAGAGTCCTCCCGAGGGGAAGTATAAAGTGATAGCGAACCTCCCTTACTACATTACCTCTCCTATCATACGTATGTTCCTTGAGACAGAACACAAACCAGAATGCATGGTACTTATGGTACAAAAAGAAGTTGCAAAAAGAATTTGTTCAAAGCCTCCTCATATGAACTTACTTGCCGCATCTGTGCAATTTTACAGCGATGTAAAAACTATTGCCACTGTTGGCAAAGGTTCCTTTTGGCCACGGCCCAAAGTGGATTCTGCAATTGTGCAAATTATTCCAAAAAAGAAGCTCCCTACCGTGTCTTCTGATCTTTTCTTTTATGTTATGAAAACTGGCTTTGTACAACCAAGAAAACAACTTCTCAACAACTTTTGCAAGGGATTATCCCTTGCAAGGTCTGATGTAGAAAGCTGGCTTAAGCAGAGCGGTATTCCTCCTACAAAAAGAGCAGAGACCCTTTCTATTGAGGACTGGGTGAGTCTTGCAACATCCCTGCCTAAGTCTGCCTTGACTCGACCAAGTTATCCACAGCTACGTTAAGTTAAGGATAATTTCAAAAGAATCTGTTACAATAAAGCAATGCGGTTTTTTGTAACTGGTTTTGCGCTACTCTTCCTCTTTGCCGGCGCTCTTTTAAGCCCCGGTTTTGCGCTGAGCGCTCTTGATGCTCCAGAGCCTGTTTATCCTATAAAAAAAAGCTCTCCTGTATGGAAGGGACAAATTGAGTTTAAGTGGACAAGTACAGGCGCTCCTTTCTATATGTACTCTCTTGATAACCAAACAACCGGAGAACAAAAAACTTGGGTTGGGTCATCTCTCTCCAATATACAGTATGACCTTAATGTAGGGGATTA
>JAQBTT010000034.1 GCA_027624865.1 bacterium | reverse complement strand
AAACTGCTTTACTTGGACGGGCAATTTAGCGAACCCTCCGTGGTGAGCGTGAAAAATTGCCCTGGGTCCGCCAAAGGCGGATACAACTGCTTTACTTGGACGGGCAATTTAGCGAACCCTCCGTGGTGAGCGTGAAAAATTGCCCTGGGTCCGCCAAAGGCGGATACATTATTACTAGTATTACTAGCAAACGAGTTTATGCAATCCCGTCTTCTTATTTCTTTGGTATCTTATACCTTTGGAATGAGAAGGCGGGATTTGTGTTGAAATGAAAAAGAGCTTAATTGTTATATTCCTTTTAGGAGCAAGCTTTACGGCAACACTTCTCTTAAACGAAGTAAGTTCTTCTGCTAAGGTTGCCTTTCTTGATGTTGGGCAGGGTGACGCTGTATTTTTTCAAACAAAGCAAGGTCACCAGATACTTGTAGATGGGGGACCAGACGCCACTGTACTATCTATGCTTGGCGAGGTTATGCCTTTTTGGGACAAGACCATTGACCTTGTAGTCCTTTCCCATCCCGATGCAGACCATATTACAGGGCTTGTGAGCGTTTTTGAGCGCTATGAGGTGGAATCTGTCCTCTGGACGGGGAGAACAAAGGAAACAAGGGTATTTGAGGCTTTTATGGATGCGGTAACAAAGGAGGGGGCCAAGGAGATTATTGCTACTGCCGGGCAGCACATTACCTTTGGAGATTCTGGCGCTGTACTTGAGATTCTCTATCCATTTTTAAAAACAGATATTGAAAAAGGCGCGTCTAACGAAACCTCAATTATTGCGCGCTTTGTGCAAGGCGACAGCTCAGTAATGCTCACTGGAGATACCACAAAGAAGATTGAGAAGCTTGTGGTTGATGCTGGAAATAATATACAGTCTGATATCTTAAAGATTGCCCACCATGGCTCTCGCACTTCAAGTTCAATAGAATTCTTGGAGGCGGTTAATCCTAAGATAGCCGTAATTTCTGTTGGAAAAGATAACAGATACGGACATCCAACAGAGGAAGTGCTTGCAAGACTTACTGAATATGGTATAAAAGTACAGAGGACAGATCAAAATGGGATAGTGATTATTAATATAAAATAAAAGAATGCACGCAAAAGAAGAGAAGACATTAATTGTAATAAAACCAGACGGTATCCAACGTTCTTTAGTTGGGGAAATTATCCAACGTTACGAGCGAATTGGTTTGAAACTGAAAGGAATAAAGATGCTTGTGCCAAAGCCAGACTTTGTAGAGAAGCACTACACATTGGATCCAACGTGGAGACAAAAGACTGGAGAGAAAACTATTGCAAGCTACGAAAAGAGGGGACTTGAGCCACCATCAGAAGACCCTATGGAAATTTCAGGGAAGATTTTAGAGAATTTGAAGAGCTATTTATCTGCAGGTCCCGTGATTGCCATGGTATGGCAAGGAGCACATGTTGTGGAGATCGTTCGCAAAGTAACAGGCGGAACAGAGCCTTTAAGTTCTGACGTAGGAACCATTCGAGGAGACTTTGTTCTTGATTCCTATCAGATGGCAGATCAAGACAGTCGTTCCGTACGAAACCTTATCCATGCTTCAGGTTCTGTTGCGGAAGCAGAAATGGAAATTGCTCATTGGTTTTCCAAAGAAGAACTTATTTCCTACAATGTTGTGCAAGAAAAGATTCTCTACGACGTGAATTTGGATGGAATTTTAGAGTAGTTGACATGGTCTCCTGCCCCTGTGGTATAATGAAACTAGCCTCGTTCTTCATTTAAATTTTCTGCTATATCTTTTTTAGGGAGCTGGATAGAGCGTGACCCTTGGGTTTCGCCTCACCTTGGCACCCACTTTACATTTTGACAGAAATATTTAGGGGGGAATGAGGCACTGAGCCCCGTTCCAGTTGTGCTCCAGACAATATCATGTGTCGGAAGCAAAACTGGAGCGGGGTTTTGCTTTTGTTAAATTTTGATATGATACAGGTATGAATCCCGTAGTAGAAATTAGACTTTTCTTGAAGAATTGCGCTAGAAGAGAAATTACAGGCATGGGCACAGTAGATTTTGATATAGAGAACACTATGTTTTATCGAAAGGACATAAGCAATTGTCTAATTTTCACTACAGGATGAATATATTTTCTCACTTGTTAAATAGAGGGTTGGCTCATGTAATGAGGTATAGTTCTACTCCTCAGCATTTTAAAGAGAGTGTTGCTGAACATTCTTTTTACACCGCCTACTACGCCTCGCTACTCTGTGACTTGTTGGAAAAGGTGGATGTTCATGTAGGTCGAGAGCGAGCAATCACCATGGCGTTAATTCACGACACAGAGGAAATGTTTTCAGGAGATATATTAAATCCTTTCAAGCATTACTCAAGTGATTTAAAAGAAGCAATTCAAAAAGTTAATACAGAAGTTATTCCTCTAATGTATGAAGGGTTGCCAGAGTATATGAAGGAAAAATACATTACTCTTTGGAACGAGGAATCAAAAGGGGAGAGTATGGAGGCGAAAGTAGTAAAAATTGCAGATAGGTTGTCCCTGCTTACCAAGTGTGCAGAAGAAGTGAAGGTGGGGAATGAATTCTTTGAGAAAATATATGAATCGCACTTAGCATTCCTGGTGGGGTTCAATGCTCCTTGGTGGGAGAAGATTAAGCATCAAGTGCTTCCTCTCTAGACAATGCTAAGGATGCGCGCTATCTCTTGCTCCAAAAGCGGCCCATCATATTCTCCGCTATGAGCAGAAGAGCCCTCATAGCTTTGTTGTTTTTGATCTAAGTGAATATTGAGAGTTATGTTGTCATCTGGTCCTTGTGCATAAATATGGAAACGGGGGTATTTTCCACCTCGCGCGGACCGAAAAAACCGGAGTTCACCGGTTCGTGCGTCAGCTCCATCTGGAGCATAGTTGCATGTTCGCAAAACATTTTGTAGAGTCTCTGTTTTTAAAGAAATGCTAAATTTCATAGACTCTTTTTACTGCTTGCTATGTCTTTGCTAGTGCCTTCTTGCACTTGGTGCAAAGCTTTACGCGTTCTCCCGTAGCTAACTTGCCCCACTGCAAATTGGGCTTTTGGATTCTTTTTACAGTAGGATTGTACTTTCCTCGAAGCTTAACAAGTTTCCAGGCAAGGTTTCTACCTTTTTTGCATTGTGTACATTGTTGTGCCATACGTCGCACTATAGCAAGAAGTCTAACTTTTTGCAAGTGCGGAAATTCGAAATCCGAAGCACGACCCAGTCATCCGACAGGTCGCCCCATCGAATGATCGGGGCGAAATCCCTGCCCGCAGAT
>JAQBTT010000010.1 GCA_027624865.1 bacterium | reverse complement strand
ATTACCCTGACCCGTTGACCCCGCCCCAATTTTGCCTCCATATTTCTTTGCGCAGTGCGTGCACCGAATAGGTGCTCCCCTTGTGAGGCGAAGCGCTGCGCCCATTAAAGGATGTGGCTATTCACCACTCGCACTTCGCCTGCATACACAGGAGCAAAATTGGAGCGGGGGGGTGTTCGGACTTTCCTCCAAATACTCAATACATTGAACACTCAGCGATTGCCTCGTTTTCTTGGACATCTATATTATGCTAGTATCCAGCGCTTTTGTCAACTAGGCTGGGGAGATCCTCTCCTGCAAGGTACGCTTTCAAATTTACGCAAAAAAGATCAATAGCGCGCTCCATGTATCTTTCTGAGATACCAGAATGATGGGGAGTGATAATAACATTCTCCATACTCCACAAAGGACTCTCTTCTGGCAATGGCTCCTCCTCTGTTACATCCAAAGCTGCGCCTCCAATACGCTTTTCTTTTAAAGCTACAACTAATGCCTGCTCATCTACTACTCCCCCTCTCCCAATATTCACTAGCACCGCGTGAGATTGCATCATCTCTAAACTCTCTTTGTTTATAAAATGATGGGTTTCTTTAGTATGTGGCAACGTTAAAATTACAAAATCTGCCCTACCAAGAAATGGTGCTAATTGCTCTATCACTCCTAACTCCTCAACAAAACTTGGTTTTTCTTTTCCTTTTGTATCAAGAGCAATAACATGTGCCCCAAAACAAGAAGCAATTCGTGCTGTTTCACTTCCAATTTTTCCAAGTCCAATTACCAATACAGTTTTTTCTTTCAGCTCTGTTAACTCATTAATTCTTTGCCATGTCTTTTCTTGCTGGTTGCGAAAACTTTGGTACAACTGTCTAGTAAAAATTAAAAGGAAAGCAATAATATGCTCCGCAATGGGAGTTGCATGAATACCAGAAGAATTACTCGCAAGTACAGAAGAATTCACTAATTCTGGGGTTAAAACCCTATCCATGCCAGCAGAAAAAGAATGCACCCATTGTAACTTTTCTGCGCGAGATAAATCAGGGATTGCTCGAGGAATACCAGCGACAACTTCTACATCTGTAAGGTGCTTTTCAATATCCTTGCTATTTAAAGCTGAGATAACTTCAAGCTCAATATCTGAACTTAAACTTAAAATCTGTTCCTTTTGTTCCTCTGTTATGCTTCGCAAAGGACGGTCTTGTGGCTCAATAAGAAGAATTTTCATATATTCAATTATTACTACTTAGGAAAGATATGAAAATACTGGGAAGGAACAATGCCTTTCTGCAATGTAATACCATCTTTTTTCAAAAGCTTCTCTTTGGCTCCAAGTCCTCCAGGTGCGCTATATCCAGTAAGTTTCCCGTTGGATGCCACCACTTTGTAGCAAGGGTATTCCTTGGGGTGGTCGTTGCCAGCCATAATCCTGCCAATGGCACGTGGCGAAGTTTTACAAACCCTTGCCATTTCTTTGTACGTTGCAACTTTCCCTTTTGGAATCTTTTTCAGCAATAAAATCGCTTTATGCATACAAAAATCCTATAATAGTTGCTTTGTATGCCCCTTTGCGTCCAATGCCTCATTTACCATTCTATCTGCCTCCTTATTCTTCTCTCTTGGAATTGCAGTGAATGTTACATTCTTAAAATCAATAGTAGTGTTCCAAAGTTCCAAGAAGAATTTTTGCATATTTTCATTCTCCACCTTATACTCTCTATTAAACTGCCTCACAACAAGTTGGGAATCCGAAAAAATCTGTACCTCTGTTTTCTTTGCATTATCCTTGCCCCAGGTAGCCTTAATTTTCTTTAAAGCAAATATTGGAGCTCGATACTCAGCTTCGTTGTTGGTCTTCTCTCCAATGTACTCTCCGTGTTCCTTTAAAGTCTCCCCTTTCTCATTTTTAATAACATACCCCAAGGCCGCAGGTCCTGGATTCCCTCGCGCTCCTCCATCTGTATATACAATAAATTTATTCATATCAGTTTGCCTAAGCTAAGCTTAGTTATCCACACCTAAGCTTAGCTTAGGCAGAATGGCTCTTAAAGTATTCTATCAAACAATCCCTAAACTTTTCAATATTTTTTACCTCCACGCGAAATCCAGAAGCTTGTGGATGCCCTCCATACGTTATGGTATGCTCCTTGCAATGCTTCATTGCTTCAACAGTATCTTGCCCTGAGGGAGCGCGTACTGAACCCACACATTCCTCGCCCATCTTTCTATACATAAAAGCAGGTTTCCTTTCTTCCTGAGAGATAATAGAAGCAAGAGCTCCAAGCAAAATATAGTCAAAATCCTCTCCTCCTTCAAATACGATAGGTTCATCTTTCTTTTGCGCAACTTCTCTTCGCACCCTGGATAAAAGCAAATCTCTTTGTTGTTTTCGCAGTTCATGTACTTCAAGTAAGCGCTCTGCAATTGCGCTGACCTCTCTCTCTGAATCAGAGCTTAAAATGCGAAACGAAGCTGGGTACCCATCTTCGACATCTCGAACATTTAATATGGAAATCATTTTTTGAAGCTTTGACTCAAGGTTAGGGAAGCGACTTAACTCTTGAAGTCCAAAGAAAGCACGTACGCCAGGCCTCCATGAGTTCTCCAAGGTTGCAAGGCCCTCCTCAATAATTTCTCTATTATCTGCCTCTTGTACCATCATATCAGCTATGGTTCCAATGGCTGCTAACTCCACCAAACTCTTTCTCATGGTGGGCGACATCTTATCCCCCAATATTTCTTCAGCTAACCTAAAGGTTAGTCCGCATGCAGCCAATTCTTTGAAAGGATATTCGTCCCCTTCTTGCTTTGGATCAACAATAATATCTGCTTGGGGAAGCGTATCAAGCACGACATGATGATCAACCAGAATGACATCAAATCCTAGCTCTTTTGCTTTAGCAATTTCCTTAAAATTGGAAATACCCAAGTCCATTGCGCAGAGTAGAGCAGGAGCAAATGCTGTAAGTTCCTTGAGGGCTTTTGGTGTAATTCCATACCCATCGTTTTCACGATCAGGAAAATACACACGCACAATATTCCCTCCTAGACTTTTTAGGGTTTCTTGCATAATAATAGCGGAACATACGCCATCTAAGTCAGCATCGCCATAGAGAATAATACGCTCTTTTTGGCGCACTGCTTTTTGCAAGCGCCCTGCTGCCTTGTCTAAGTTCTTAATCATAGTATCCCAATGCTTTTAAGCCCGGAAGCTCTTCTCCCGCCAAAAAGGCAAGCATGGAACTTCCTCCGGTAGAAATATGGTCAAACTTGTCTCGTAAACCATATCTTCCCAGAAAATCCAGCAGATTGCCGCCCCCAGCTACCGCATAACTGGTATCCTCCACAATGGCTTCTGCCACTGCCTTGGAACCTTCCGCATACTGCTCATCCTCATACTTGCCTAAAGGTCCCGACCAAAACACGGTCTTTGCCGCCCTCACCTTTTCTTGGTACATCTTTGTAGTTTCAGGCCCAATGTCATATTCTTTGCCCCCTCCCGGCAAGCCGTCTGGAGGGAATACAATCTTGTCTTTGTACCGCAAAACAGTGCCTTTTTGCTCAATCTCATTGGCAAGAAGGTTGCCCAATAATACTTCGTCGGCCAATTTGGCAATGCGGTCAATGACGGGAAGCTTGCTCTCAATCTTTCTTCCCCCGACAATTGCAACCATGGGGCGCTCTGGGTCTTTCAAGAGTTTTTGCAGGCCTTCAATCTCTTTTTTGAGCAGCAGCCCTCCTGCTGAGGAAAGAAGCGCTGGCACGCCAACAACGGAAGCGTGCTTTCGGTGCGCCACTCCAAAAGCATCATTTATATACACCTCCCCGAGCCCTGCAAGCTCTTTTGCAAAACCCTTGTCATTTTCCTCTTCTTCTTTGTGAAAACGAAGGTTTTCCAAAAGCAGTACTTCCCCTTCTTGCATGTTCTTTACCCTCTCTTTTGTTTCTCTCCCAACACAATCTTTCATAAACTCAACAGGAACTTTCAAATGCTGCTCTAACTTCTCTTTGACATTCTGCATGCTCAATCGCTCACTACACAAGCCTTCTGGGTCTCCTAGGTGACTTATGATGATAAGTTTTCCGCCACGGGAAAGAATATACTCCATCGTAGGCAAAGTTGCCCGAATACGAAAATCATCTGCAACATCTCCATTATCTTTTAAGGGAACATTAAAGTCAGCTCGCAATAACACGCGCTGTCCTTGTAAAGAAAAATCAGAGAGCCATTTCATACATCATACATTAGGAAAACTTGAGAGTCTCCCCTGGCAGGAGCTCTCCTTTCTCTACTTTTTTTCCTGCCCTTCCTTCTTTCAAAGCCTCTCCCAAAACCTCCTTTAATCCTTGCTTATCTACTTCCTTTCTTTTTTGATTTTCCTGCCTCGCCTTTGAAGGATAAAACATGGTAGGTTCTTTTCCCATGGCTTCTGCCAAAGAAACACTTTTCGCTGCAGGTTGCATCGGCCGATCTAAAACTTGGGTTGATTTCTGCGAGATCTGAGTTGACTGCGCCACAGGATGACTTGGGCGCTTCACTTGTGGAGCCTGAGCTGATTGCTGTGTAGACTGATTTAAAGCTTGGGTTGCCTGCTGCAAAGGAGAGCCTTGCACTGCTTCTTTTGCTTGCAGTAACTTCTTTCTACACGACTTACAGTACACTTTACGTTTCCCATCTGGCTCAAATACTACCTTAGTGTCTTTCCTGCAATTATCACACCGGGCGTCGTATAACATCTTTTCTGCGCCCTCAGGGTGCACTTCTTGCGGTTTTTGTGGTGGCGTGCCAGTATCAGGCTCTGACCACCTTGCAATCTCCTCTTCCACATTTCCCTTTGCCGTTGCATATTTTAACCGATTCACATTAATAATCTCTCCTTCGTTAGATTCTTTTGCAGAAGCAAAAGGTAATAGTGAAGGAGGCAGAGTTTGCGCAGAAAAAGGACGCCCTGCAATGCCATCAATCATGAGCTTCACATAGATGCTATACTTCCCTAAGTTTACAAAATCTATAGCTAAAAACTCTGGGGTAAATTCCTTTTCCAGAAACTCTGCGTCTTCTGCTCCAACCCGGAACGATATAATTGTTCCAACATTACCAAATACAGCCCCACGAACCCGCGACTCATTTTCATCTAATTGAGATATATACTGATGACTTAAAATTAATGCAAGGCGATACTTTCTTGCTTCCGAAAGAATACTTACAAAAGAATCTGATGCAAAGTTTTGAAACTCATCAATGTACAAAAAGAAGTCTTGTCTTTCGCTCTCTGGAATATCTACACGTGACATGGCAGCAAGCTGAATTTTCGTGATAAGCATAGCTCCCAAAAGACGAGAGTTATCCTCACCAATACGCCCCTTTGAGAGGTTGAGAATAAAAATCTTCTTTCCATCCATAACTTCTCGTACATTAAAGGAAGATCTCACCTGCCCTACAATATTTCTAATCAAAGGATTTGAAACAAACTGACCCACCTTGTTTTGAATAGCAGCAGTAGCTTCCACCTCATATCGCTGTGTATATCTTGCATACTCTTGCACCCAAAATGCTTTCACTACTGGATCTGTAATCTTCTCAATGACTTTTGCCCTATAATCTACATCAACAAGCATACGATTAATCCCAAGCAAAGTAGCCCCTGGGTACTCAAGCAAAGCCAACACCGTATTGTTTAAAATATACTCCATTCTTGCTGACCATACATCAGGCCAGACTTTCTTAAACACAGACATTAATCCAGAGGCCATCAAATGACGGTGCTCTGGATTTACATTCTCCATAACATTAAACGCGATAGGGTAGTTCGTATCAGCAGGATTAAAATAGACTACATCTTGCAATCGCTCTATTGGAATAAACTGCAACAGTTCTTCTGCTGCCTCTCCGTGAGGATCTACAAATCCTATGCCATTCCCTCCTTGAATATCCTGCACCGCCATATTCTTTAGCATCTCGGTTTTCCCCATACCCGTTTTTCCTACAACATAAAAATGACGTCTTCGGTCATCCTCCTTAATGCCAAAACGCCTCTGTGAATTTCTAAAATTTGTAACTCCAAAAAAGTTTATATCCATCAGGATTCAAGGTTCTGTTTACAGGTTCTTATATCCATAGCTTTCACTGCTGTAAAAGAAATACGAAATTCGAATATCGAAATTCGAAACGCTGTTTTGAATTTGGAATTTTGGTCATTTGAATTTGTTTCGGATTTCGTGCTTCGTACTTCGAATTTACTCTATCGGTAGCTCGGGAGGAGCTTCTCCTTTCTTTGATCCAACTCGCACCACAGTAGAAGAAGGAGTAGTAATTCTGCCAGGAAAATGAAAGATAGTGGCTAACTCCTCAACATTTAACACAAATGTACCTCCTGGCCCTGGAAAGTAAGGTGGAAGGCGCTTGGTATAGTTTCGAAATAGCCTTCTTTTCCTTACAAAAGCTCTTCTTTTATCCATAAACCAGGTAGTAACAGTGTACACCTTAGTCAATGTTGGCTTTAAGGGTCTAAAATTGTTATACGTTGCAGTTCCAAATTGAGTAAACCAGGTCATAGCAAGAGCCTTTGCTGGTCCAAAGTAATTCTCTCTTTTTGCAACATACATAAATCTACAATGAGCTCCAAACGCATACTTGCTTATCTTCTCCTCAATAGAAGTAACAATATCACGTTCCCCAGGAGTTAATCTCATCTCAGGAGGAATAATCTCTTTGGGACCTTCTTGTGTTTTATCATCCTCACGAACTCCTGTAGCAACATGGCTTCCCACAACTTTCATGTCTTCAAGCAATCCTCTCTTTTGGGGAGGAGGACGCTTTACAAGCCCTGCTACAATCTCTTCTCCCTCCTTTACCAACGTACTTTCTTGTGGATTACTATGGAGGATAGGAGTTAAAACAAATTGAATCCAAAGATTCTCCCCTTTTCCAATTCGAGACAACCCCTCTACTAAAAGGGCCATGGGATCAATCCTCATCTCCTCTTTGTCGGTGGCAACTGGCTCAAAAAACCTACTATACGTTTTTATGGGGTAGGGGCTGGGACGCTCCAAAACATAACTAGTTCCCCATAAATCCCACTCTTTATTAGGAATATCTTGTGGAATAAACTTTGTATAATCTTCCACCACATCAAGCTCTGCTGAAGGATAGTGAGAATAAATAGCAGACTCTACGAGCTTTTGAGCTCCTTCTGGGATACGAAGATAGAAATGTATGTTTCCTTCCATAGAAATAATTTCCAAAGCAAAAGAAAGCTGATATTTTCCTTCCAGCCATGTTTCTCTTGGATTCCCAGGATCATGCATTTGCCACATCCCAACAAATACATCCTCCATTGCTTTGAATGGACGAAGAGCATCTTCTGGCATTTTAATCTCAAGCAGAATAAAGCGCTGCTGATTAGAGAAAATCTCTCTTCGCCACCAAAACCATAAAAATATCGCAGGCTTCCATAATATAAACGGCAGAAATAGCCACCACCAAGTGACTATGACTTCCCAGATAAAACCCAAAAATGGGAGGAGTATCTGCATAAAAAAACTATAGTTTTAAAGTATATGTGCCGTCTTGGTTTCGCAAAAAGTACTTCTGATCTTGAAGGTTCAATGCAATGGTACTTTCTTTCACCTGACGCTTTTGCAACGTTTCTGCGATAAGTTTTGTTTTATTCATCGTCTTTCCATTACTTGCCAAAATGGAACGCATCACATCTTTCACTGTTCCAGGGGTCAACCCCCAATCAGCGAGTCCATACGTGCCTCTTCCGATTAATACGAATCTTGGATCCTTAATCAACTCGTTATGCACGGTTTGTGGAAGGACAATTTTCTTTTTTTGCAATACAAGATTTTCCTGTAACTTTGTAATCAAATTTGCAACTTCTGTAAAGTGCAAAGGACTCCCATGCTGCTTGAGTACAAGATACGCCTTGTCTCTCATTCCTCTTGGATTAACTTCAGGCCATGTGCGAAGCCCCCATTCTCCATCAGGACTTCTCTCAATAAGTTTTGAAACTTCAAGATACGATAATGCTTCCTTGCCGTGTGATTTTTCAAGCTCACGTTCGGACGCAGGACTCTTTTTCTTTTGAAAGAATTTCAAGAGACGCTGATGCCAAGGGTTAGCGTCGCGCACCATGTCCTTTTTTAATGTCCAGAAAGAATAAAAGTCTTGGGTCTCTCTTTGATTGTAGAACTGATCACCCAAAGTTAAAAGGAAGAGAGCATGATTTGCCGCATCTTTCACCTCAAGTAATTCCAAAAGCAAATCTTCTCTTGCCAAAGACCCTGCTCCTCGTAAGATTGCGGCTAACTCCTCAAAGGCAGCAGCATATCGCTCCCTGCCCTTTTTCTGACTCATATCCTCTCGCACCTTGGCGAGCCCCTCCTTTACAATCTGACGTACTCTTTCTCTGGTTATCTGATGCTGTTTCCCAACTGCGTCTAAAGTCTGAGGCTCTTTTGCATTCAAACCAAAGCGCCCCACCATCACATCTTTTACTCGTGGAGTGAGTTCTTCTACAAGCCCTTGGCTCAATTTTTCAAAAGATATCTTTGCCATACCTCAGTATATCTATCAAACCATTTATTAAGAGATTTGTCAACTTCTAAACATCTCTTTTCTCCACACCAGTAATAAAGAGGGTGCCAGAAACAGCGAGGAGAAGGTTCCAACAGATATTCCTATCATGAGCATGAAGGCAAATTCCTTTAAAGTGGCGCCTCCAAAAAGGTAAACAGACAACAGCACCGCCAAGGTGGTCAATGATGTACTTAAAGAACGAAACCATGTCTGGCGCAATGCTTGCTGTACTGTATCCGTAAGATCAAAACCAACATGCTTGAAGATATTTTCTCGAATACGATCAAATACCACTACCGTGTCGTTGATGGAGTACCCTACGACTGTCAGCAATGCAACCACAACAGGGATAGTAACTTCCACTCCAACGTACCTCCCAAGCAACGCAAACACTCCAAGAGATAAAATAATATCATGGAAAGATGCGACAAGTGCTGCTCCCGACCAATGCCAAGGGTAAATACGCTCTGCCGTTCTCCTGAAAGAAAAGGCAATGTATAAAACAACAATGAGCATCGCAAGTCCTGCTAGAAGCAAGGTCTTTTCGCGAAGTTCTTTTCCAATAACAGGTCCAATAGATTCAAATCTCAATTCCAAAGCTTCGTTTCCCAGCAGGGAAAGTACCTGCTGATGTGTTTCATTTGAAATATCCTTCATACGCAAAATGACTCCATTATCCCCCATATGCTGCACGGATAGAGAGCCTAAATCAACTCCTTTGAGAGTTTTTTGAATCTCCTCTACTGCAGGACGTGTTTTTGTATACTCTGCTTCCAATAAACTTCCCCCAGTAAAATCAATTCCAAGGTTTAATCCAAAAAAGGAAATCGAAAATGCGCTACCTGCCATGGCGACAAAAGAAAGAATAAGCAATATACGTTGAATTTTTTGAAATATCATACCCTGTACTAGAAATTAGACTTCTCTTGACGTGCGATTATTTGGAACATTACTTGTGTTTGGTTTAATAATTTCATAATAAAGGAATGCGTGTTTGACCGAGAATAACAGCACGGTCTAATTTTCAGTACGGGGCATATTAGCGGAACAACCATAAAATTTTTGAAATCTTTGTGTCTATAAATAACCTCAGCATGCTCTTGGTAACAAAGATAGCGGAAAACAAACTCACTAAAATTCCCAAAGACAATGTTAGGGCAAATCCCTTCACGAAAGAACTCCCAAACCAAAAGAGAACGAGCGCTACAACAAGCGTAGTAATGTTTCCATCTCGAATAGCAGGCCATGCCCGAGAAAACCCTTCTTCTAAAGCCGAGCCAAAGCTCTTTCCATCACGTAGTTCCTCTCTCATTCGAGCAAAGATAAGGATATTTGCATCCACTGCAATACCCAAAGAAAGAATAGCCCCTCCTATTCCAGCTAGCGTTAGGGTAATAGGGATAAGTTTAAAGAGTGAGAGAAGAAATAGAGCATACAGCACCAAAGCAATGCCAGCAACAATGCCTGGAATACGGTAGACCAAAACCATAAACACAAGTACCAAGGACAGTCCCAGTAATCCTGCAATAAGGCTCTTTTGCAAAGACTGCGCCCCCAAAGTTGCTCCCACGCTCTGTTGCGAAAGTAGAGTAATCGGAACTGGCAATGCTCCAGAATTTAACTCTCGGGAAATACGTTGAGCTTCTTTTACACTAAATCCTCCAGTGATTTGAGCTCTTCCTCCAGAAATAGCGTCATTCACTGTTGGCGCTTGAAGAAGTACCCCATCCAAGAAAATAGCAAGTGGCATCCCAATGTTTTTTGTTGTCAATTCTTCAAAGAGCACAGACCCCTCCTCATCAAACTGCAAAATGATAAGGGGCTGTTGAGTTACATTATCAATACCAATTTCAGCTCTATCTAAATACCTCCCGGTAAGAGGTGTTGCTTGAAATGGATTTTGAAATTCCCCTTCTCCTGCTGCCTCTACTTCTTGGTTGGCTGTAATAATCTCAACGTAATTCTCTTTATATTCTTTAAATTCCAAATAGGGGGTTTGCCCTATAAGCAAGATAGCTTGGGTTGGATTTTCAATACCAGCCAATTCCACAATCAAACGCCTTGCCTCTCCATCTCCCTGAAGCTGAATAATGGGCTCTGCTACTCCAAAAAAGTTTACTCTTCGCTCAATAACATCACGGAGTCCCTGCATTGCATCATCTCTATCGTACTTAGGGATAGTTTCCAAGTCAGCTTCATACACCAAATGAACTCCTCCTTGCAAATCAAGGCCCAGCTTAAAAGGAGTATTTGGGATACCAGGAACCTTCACATATTGAGGAAATATAAAAGAAGCAGAGAGCGCTCCCCCCAAGAATACAAAAAAAAGTATCAGTAGTGCCTTCTTCCTTGATGTCATAACCATCTCATCCTAGCATTCAAAAACCTCTGCGTAAACCCAGCACATAATTTAGTTATGTGCGGGGTAAACCCCCTATATCCCAGCTAATAGTGCGGATACTATCCCTATTAAAAAAATACCATCAAACACTCCAGCCCCTCCAATAGACATCACACCAACATCCCCTCGCATTACCTTTGGCAAATGCAAAAGATCAGCACCAATAAGGACCCCCAAAGTTCCCGACACAAAAGCAACCAGTGCAGGTTCTCCTGGCGCCAAGAAAAAAGCAAAGAGCGCGGCAAATAAAGGAGGAATCAACACAGGAACAACAATGCCTCTCCCAGGAACCACGCGCGAAAGTTTCCACGCGATGAATGTCATAAGAAAAATTGCAATGAGTGTTTCCTCTAAAGGAACACGAAATAGCAAAAATCCTGCAATAAGTAGTGGGATGATAGCTCCTCCAACATTTAAAGAAAGTCCCTGCATTAAAAGTCGCTTCTTATGAAGTAATCCAAAAAAATGTGGTTGAGTAACTTCAATTAATTTTCTCTTCCCCAAAGGAATATTTATAAAAGAACCTACGAGCATTACAAGCAGAGTTATGAACACCAGTTCTGGCGCAAACCCAAGATTTTCAAGTCCAACCTGCAAAACTTTAAAAAAACCAAAGAAGAGCAGGGCAGGTACTGCTAGAATGGCAAGAATAATAAGTAAAAAAGGCGCTATCATCATATATACCTGTGGAAAACTAAGCTAAGCTTAGTTTTCCACAACTACCCTTCTTAGGGTAAGGAATCAACTTCTTTGAGGGTGTAATCTGTAATGATGCTCTTATCTTTGAATCGAAAGATGCCCTCAAAGCATTTTCCCTCCAGAAACAAGGGAAACCAGTGCTTATCGTCAGGCCACATTTCCTCAAAAGGAACTGCTGCTTTTGAAAACCACTGCGGTTTCATCTCTTCTGTTTCCACAGGTTCCCCCTCAAATTCCTTCACGCAAAAAAGATGGGTCTCCATGATTGTATCGTCATCTTCATACACAAATTCCAGGATGCCTCTTTTTTCAAAATCAGATACAATAATCCCTGCCTCCTCTTGAAGTTCCCGCTTCATTGCGCTTTCAATGTCCTCTCCCTCCTCTATCTTGCCCCCAAATCCATTCCATCTCCCCTCTCCAAAACCTCTTTTTTTCATTCCCAAAAGTACACGGTCTCCCTGATGAACAATACACAGAGTAAGAATTTTCTTTATAGGCATATCATTAAAACTTAACTAAACTAAGTTTCTACTCATTTACTAAAGTAACTTGCCGCCCAAGGGAACTTCTTTGCTCGGAGCAAGGAGCACTACATCTCCACTCTTATATCCACTTTTTCAAAATCTTTGTATAAAATCATACAACTTTCAATCTAGTAAGTCTTTGATACCCTACGCTCAACACGAAATACGAAAATAACTTTTCCTTGGGGAAAAAGTTCATAAAAAATACGAAAAACGCCAACTCTTCGGCGCCAAGTATTTTTCTCGCCTCCCATCTTCTCAATATCTCCAGCATAAGGATTTTACGCAAGCCCTTCAATAATCTGAGAGAGTCGTTCTCGATCTTTCTTCGGGAAGACTGCAACATCTTTCCATATACGCGTCCTAACCCTTAATACCCAACTTTTGTTTGAGCTCATTGAAAGTAAGGTAGTTTCCTGCCTTGTATTCTTTGCGGGCCCCAGTAAGCGCTTTCTTTTGAGCAAAGGTGGGGGTAAATTCTTTTATTTTTTTAAACTCTAACAACGCTTCGTATTCCCGTCTTGGAATTACCACAAGGTCATCTTGTCTTGTTAGTTTTTTGGGGATTGTGAGAATAACCATATACTTTATTTTACTTTTTTACACTCACCTGTCAATCTCACTTCCATGACTCATCTTCAAGCTCAAACCACTCTTTTGCAAGTTGTTGATCGCGCTTTGCGTGCACAGTAGCGCCTTCCTGCAATTGCTCACGAAGACGGCGTTTTCCGTCTTCGTACATATAAGCAAGATAGTAACATACTGCTGTCATAGTTTATTGTCCATGGCATCGTTTGAACTTCTTGCCAGAACCGCACGGACAGGCATCATTTCTTCCAACTTCTTTATGCTGAGGATTTACTATAACTTTTTGCGGAGCATGCTTATGTTCATGAACTTGAGACACATTAAGCAGAGCATTTACAATTGTTCCCTCTAAATTATCCATAAATGTCTGAAACATCTTCCTCCCCTCATTTTTGTACTCTATTAAGGGATCCTGCTGACCATAGGCGCGCAAGCGCACAGAGTCTCGCAAAGATTCCATATTCTCCAAATGCTCAACCCACAAGGAATCTAATACACGCAAAACAACAATCTTCTCTGCTTGACGCATATTCTCCTGGCCCAATTCCTTCTCTTTTTCCCCATATTCTTCCTTGCTTTTCCCCAGCTTCTCCACAATTTCTTCAACATACTGCTGTAAAGTTCCTTTCTCTGCCATTTTTAAAAACTCCACTCTCTTCCTATATATGGTCTCACGGTGCTTATTTAGCACATCATCATACTCAAGCAAATGCTTTCTTGCGTCAAAGTTAAACCCCTCAATCTTACTTTGAGCTGACTCTATGGTTGAAGATATCATTTTAGACTCAATGGCTTCTTCTTTTGGAAGATGCAGCTGTGTCATTAACTTTCCAATACGTTCCCCTCCAAAAACACGAATGAGGTCATCTTCCAAAGAAACAAAAAATTGAGTGGACCCTGGATCCCCTTGCCTCCCAGAACGTCCCCTGAGTTGATTATCAATTCTTCGTGCTTCATGCCTCTCTGTTCCAATAACATGGAGTCCTCCGACATCTTTCACCTCTTTTGCTTCCTTTTCATCCAATGGATTTCCACCCAAGATAATATCCACTCCTCTTCCCGCCATGTTTGTTGCGATAGTTACAGCCCCCTTTCTTCCTGCTTGCGCAATAATAGCAGCCTCCCTCTCATGATTCTTTGCATTCAACATTTCATGGGCAACTCCTTGAACATCCAAAAGTTTACCCAAATATTCATTCCTTGCAATAGAGCCTGTCCCAACAAGTACGGGTTGTCCCTTTTTTTGACGCTCTTTTACCTCCTCTATAATAGCGCTGAACTTCACCTCTTGTGATTGATACACCTTATCTGGCATATCTTCCCTTACCATAACCTTATTTGTAGGGATAGGTACTACTTCAATTCCATACACTCGAGAGAACTCTTCAGCTGAAGTTGTGGCCGTTCCTGTCATCCCAGCTAACTTTTTATACATTCGAAAATAGTTTTGAAATGTGATAGAAGCCAATGTTAAAGATTCTGGTTGCACTCGAACGTTCTCTTTTGCTTCCAGAGCCTGATGTAGTCCACCAGAATACCTTCGCCCAGGGAGCAGTCTTCCGGTAAACTCATCCACGATAACAACATCACCGTCTTTTACCACGTAATCTCTATCTTTTTTGAATATAACTTCTGCTTTTAAAGCTTGCTCCAAGTGGTGCAAAAACTTAATTCCACGCTCCTGGTAAATATCTTTAACTCCCATTAAACGCTCTACCTTATTTACCCCATCTTCAGTTAATGTTACTGCTTTTAGCTTTTCATCAAGCTCATAATCCTCATTCTTATTAATTTGAGGAATGAGGCGAGAGAACTCCTGGTACCAAGAGGAACTTTCTTGGTCCGGAGCAGAAATAATCAATGGGGTTCTTGCTTCATCGATAAGGACTGAGTCTACCTCATCAATAATGGCATAATTATGTCCGCGCTGAACCATCGCTTCCAAGGTTTGCGCCATATTATCTCGCAAATAGTCAAAACCAAACTCGTTATTTGTCCCATACGTAATATCCGCGCCGTACGCCTCCTTACGAGATACTGGTCTTAAGTATGATTCTTCTATTTGAAAAGATCCGAGAGTGTCTCTTTCTTCATCGCGTTTTGAGTTTTGGTCATTTGGATTTGCCTGCCCCATACTTGAACTTTGTTCATAGTTCGGGGTTTCGGATTTCGGATTTCGGATTTCGGATTTCCCGCTGTAGAAGGGGTCATATACATAGGAAGCATCATGAGTGATGCAAGCAACAGATAATCCCAAAACATGGTAAATCTGACCCATCCATACTGCATCTCTTTTTGCAAGGTAATCGTTTACCGTAATAACATGCACCCCTTTCCCCTCCAAAGCATTTAAATACACAGGAAGTGTTGCGGTGAGAGTCTTTCCTTCTCCAGTCTTCATTTCGGCAATCCTCCCCTCATGTAGCGCTATACCTCCTAAAAGCTGCACATCAAAGTGGCGCTGGGCAAGAGTTCGCCTTGCTGCTTCTCTTACGTGCGAAAAAGCCTCTGGGAGAACATCCTCCAGAGTTTCTCCTTTTAAAAGTCGCTCTTTTAACTCCTGAGTCTCCTTTGCAAAATCCTCATCGCCAAGCTCTTTTGCGTCTTCCTCAAGCTCATTTACTTCTTTTACCTGAGGAGTGAGTTTCTCTATATATTTTTCACTATCTCCCCTAAAAAGTTTTCCAAAAATCTTCATACTAGGTATTATTGCTTAAAATGGAGTATTTGTAAAAAGAGGGGGATAGTGGCCCTCTTTTTATTGTGCTAAAAATCCTTTTTGCTAAACATCCCTTTTCCCCAAGAAATCTTTGATATACTTTGGCAAAACAGCTGAGGCCAAAGCTATTTTTGGAGACCAGTATTGTAAGTCCATATTTTTTGATTTCTTACATTTACTTTCCAAGGCATGTTGAGATACTTTTGAAAAATCATGGTCTGCTGCCATCGTAAACGTAAACAATCCCTCCTGATATGATGGCACCACTGCAGTGCGCACGCTCACATTATGAAAGATGCTTTCCAGTCGCTTTTTTATTAACGCTACAAGTTTTGGTTGTGCGCTCCATGAACCAGATTGCACAGAGATAATTCCTCCCTTTTTCAATATTCCCTTTACATCTTGATAGAATTTCTTTGAAATAAGATCTTGTGCTGGCCCTCCTGGGTCTGAAAGATCCATAATGATAACATCAAACAATTCTTTATGCTCT
Organism: bacterium; assembly: GCA_027624865.1. Classification (GTDB taxonomy): domain Bacteria; phylum Patescibacteriota; class Minisyncoccia; order Minisyncoccales; family UBA10102; genus 01-FULL-49-22b. The sequence goes on along the minus strand of JAQBTT010000010.1, from coordinate 5,232 downwards.
CTAACAAATTCCTTGCCATCTTGAATCACCAGGTGAGTTCGTTTATCAGAGAACGCATTCTTTGAGATAGAAGGCAGATATTTTCTTGCAATCAAAATAGCCTTTTCATCTATCTCCACCATCCACACCTCTTTGACCGATTTATGTTTTAAAACTTCCTTAAGCGCACCTCCATCAGCTCCTCCAATAACCAACACTCTCTTTGGCAAGGGATGCAAAAATAGAGGTGCTTGGCAAAGCATTTCATGGTAAATGAACTCGTCCTTTTGCGTTGTTTGCAAAATACCATCTAAAAATAGTGCTCTTCCATAGAACTGAAGGTCAAAGACATCAATTTCCTGATACGCAGATTTACCAGAGTATAGTTTCTTTTTTACCTCATATCCAATCACTACCTTGGACTCATCAAAAGGAACTCCATCTACAAATACAATGTTTCGCTTCTTCATATGTTTCTATTTCTCCCAAGGGTATTTAACTTCTAGTGTTTCTACTTGTATTGCTTTTACCTTCAATTGCTTTTGCAAATATGCTCGCACTTTCTTTTGGTCAAATGGCTTACAAGAGAATATATCTATGAAAATCTCTTTTGTATCAACAAAAGTATGTAAAGAAATATGCGAGAAGTCTATAATAGCAAAACCTGTAAGTCCTTCGTGCCCGGTATCGTAATCACGAACCAAGTTTGGCCCGGAAAGAATCCTCATTCCAACTAACTTTGGGAGCTCCAGTAGCAAGCCCAAAGCAAACTTCTCATCGTTTAAGAGTTTTTTATCTACTCCAAAGGCATCAAAGATAATATGGTAGGTTTTTGTGTAGTTCTTTCTCATATTACTTCTTTACCAAACTTAATATTTCAAACAGCGCTCTTGTGGTTAGAAATTCTGTTACCCTGTTCCCTACAATTGGCTTTAAGCAACTTACATCAAATCCTACGATGCTCCCTGAAATAGCGTGCATCAATTTCTTAAATTCTGCAAAATATATTCCATCTGGTTCTGGCTGGTGCACTCCAGGAGCAATGCTTGGGTCAAAAACATCTACATCAAGAGTAATGTACACCTTTGACTCTTTGGTAAGTTCCTGAATCTTTTGTATTGCCTCTTCCTTATTCTCATGAATATCTTTTGTTGTAATATACCCAATGCCGCTTTCTTCAATAAACGCTAGTTCCTTTGCGTCACAAGACCTTACCCCAATAAGTAAAATATTCTTTGGATCAATGATTTCACTTAATCTTTTTAGCCATGTTGCGCCGTTCACCCTTGCGTCAAACTTCCCGTTCCATAGAGTACTTAAATCAACAATATTATCATCCTCATACTCATCCTTTAGGTCACAATGCGCATCAAAGCTTATCACCTTAATATCTTTTCCAAACGCTGGAACGGTAAAGAGAGATGGATGATCTCCTGCAATCGCAACTGGCACCTTCCCGCTCTTAACAATAGAGCGAGTATATGTGGTAATATCTTTGGCGCTTTTTGGTTCCAAATTTCCATCATCCACAACCTTCACACCTTCTAAAAGTTCTTTTTTGCTTTCCAAGTCAAAATCCTCCATATACATTGGAGTTTGGCGTAATGCTCCCACTGCATCGGCAAATCGCTTTCCAATAGGAACGCCAAAGAACACAACGTTTGCCTCCTTGAAACTATATGGAGAATTTAAAAACTTCATAACAATACTTTATGTAAAAGATGGAGGAAAAATACCTGAAGCAAAATGCATTGCAGGAGAATAGTATGCAGTAGAGATTTTTCTTTCCTTATACCTTTTTTTCAAAACTTTCTCTGTCGTCTTTGTAAAGTCTATTTTCAAAGATGCAATAGGAAAAGAATGTTCGTCTCGCGGGAAACTTCCAACAAAAGCGCGATGCAACTGAAAAAAGTTAAATACTTTTTTCATAACGGCTCTGGCGGTAATCCCAAAGGTGTCAGATATATATCCGGTCTGCGCAGAAAAAATACCGTCTTTCGTTAAAGCATTCTTTACGCTGCGTAAAAACTTCTCTTCAAATAGCGTTCCTGCCATAACTCCATCTGGGTCGTTTGAATCAAGGATAATGCAGTCAAAATAGTTTTTATACATTGTGATAAACTCAATTCCATCTTGCACCACAATTTTGCTTCTTTTGTCGCCAAATGCAGAGCGACTTAGCGTAGGAAGATACTTTACTGCAATTCTAATTACTTCGCTATCAATTTCAACTAAAAACGCTTCGCTTACCGGGTGTTTGAGTACTTCCCGAAGTGCTCCTCCATCTCCCCCACCAATGATTAAAACCTTTTTTGGATTTGAGTGATGCATCATTGCAGGATGCACAAGCATCTCATGATACACAGCCTCATTCTTTGTTGCAAGCTGCACCAACCCATCAAGGAAAAACATTCTCCCATACTCCTCAGTGTCAAGAATATCCATGGTTTGATATTTGCTCTTCCCCGTATAGACTATTTTTTTTATTGCAAATCCTGCAAGAAATGCTTTTTTTTCACCAGGCAAAAACCCTTCCAATGCAAAAGTCTTCCCTGAAATTGATACCTTCTTCATGCTATATGCCCTTTACTACACCTCTTTTAATCTCCTTAACGTCCATCTTCATTGGCTCCAAGTAATCTTCAAAAAACTTCAACGCTTTCTTTGGCTGAGCTTTTTTCCCACAGGTAAAGATATCAACTGCAACATATCCAATTTCAGGCCATGTGTGCACAGCAATGTGGGACTCCGCAAGCAAAATAACCCCAGTAATGCCCTGGGGATTAAACTTGTAAATAGAGAGCTTAAGTGGAGTTAAGCTTGCAGCTTTTGCCGCTCCATAGAGGAGCATCTCAAGCTCTTTTTTATCTTTAATAGTCTTGCCGTTCCAAAAATCAGCTACCACATGGATACCAGTATATGCGAACTTGGGAGCTATTGTACTTAAAGCATTGGTCCATCGAGGAACCCTCTTTGTGTTTTGCATAAAGCATATGTATCCAATCGCTTACCCAGCACAATTGCCAGGCCCCTGCACAGGACGCGTCCTGCGAGAGTGCCCTCTGACGAGGGCAGCCCATCCCTCCATGGAGGGATGGGAAAAAGAGGAAAAAAGCGATTGAAGATAAATTATTATTTCAAAAGTATCGTACCACATATTGTCAATACATACAAGGCCTAACAAAAAACCGCCCCAGAATTGGGGCGAAAATCAAACTGCTTTGGTTTTCGCGGATTTGCGCGTCCCGAGTCTCGAGGGACAATAATGCAAATCCAGGGCCTGCTTTGCAAAACTGCAAAAAGCAAATCGTTTTGCAAAGCAGGTACATTTTCCTGGAGACTATCTCTTTTTCTTTTTCTTTGCAGCTGTCTTCTTTTTAGGAGCTGCTTTCCTTTTCTTTGCAACTACCTTCTTTTTAGGAGCCGCTTTCTTTCGTTTTTTTGCTGCCATAATATGTTTCAAATATTTTCTAAAGTATATTTTGGATGGTCCGACTTTTTATTTACACCATCACAATACTATTACTATATTTTTTCACTCTACAGACATATTGTCAACCTTTTTTGTAACTTTTTTCCACAGCGAAACAAAAAACTATACAACAGATTGCACTTCTTGCTCAAGATCAATAGAAAATTTTTTTTTTATAACTTTTTTTATCTTTTCTACCAAGCGCGCTACATCTTTTGCTGTAGCTCCTCCCTTATTTACAATATAGTTTGGGTGTTTTGTTGATACCTCTGCTTTCCCAACACTACATCCCTTCAATTTGGCTTCTGCAAGTAAATAGGCTGTAGGAACAACAGGAAAAGGATCTTGTTTTACTACATCTTGCAATTCTTTTTGTAGTTTTTTTGAGAACTTCTGTACATCACAATTTTTAAACATACTTCCTGCATTAGGATACTCTAAAGGATGCCTCTCTTTTCTATATTGTATGTGCTCCTGCGCTTCAGCCTGAATATTTTTCTTATTTCCTTTTTTCAAATGAAACGTAGAAGAAAGTATCGTCCAATTCTTTTGTTTCATTTGAGAGTTTCTATAGGAAAACTTGCATTGCTTTTGCGTGAGTATCTTTTTCTTCCCTTTTTCATCTACTACTGTAGCAGAAACAATAGTATCTTTTATCTCTCCTCCAAAGGCTCCTGCATTCCCTCGCACGGCTCCCCCAACAGAACCAGGAAGACCACCTGCCCACTCAAATCCCGCAAGCCCTTTCTTGCCAGTTTCTTTTACTAAAGTCTCCATTAAAGCTCCAGCTTCTGCGTACACAAACGAATTTTCAATTTTCAATTTACAATTTTCAGTCTTTATCACCAAGCCATAAAATCCCTTATCTGAAACAAGTAAGTTACTTCCGCCTGCTAAAATAAAAAATGGGAGCTCCAAACTCCTTGCTACAGTAAGTGCATATATAATATCTTCACTGCTCTTTGCAATATAAAAATACGTAGCTTCTCCGCCAATCTTAAATGTTGTATACGGAGCAAGAGAGACATTTCTTCTTGTCCCCGGGAGAAGTTTTACAATACCAGAGCTCATAGAAGATGCTTGGCGGCAAACGCATGACCAGAACCGCTTTTGAGATATTTTTCGAATTGATATGCTTTCTGTTTGTCACGAAAAGCACAATACCAAACAGGTATATAATCTTTACGCGTCTTTGACTGATTGTGTTCTTGTACTCTCCGTACAAGATTTGTTGTCACGCCAGTATATCGCTTTCCGCTCGGTATACTCTTGAGAATGTATACGTAATACATCAAAACAATGCCTCCTCCGCACTCCTCCGCCTTTCGGGCTTTGAGGGCTACGGAAGGCACTTCTCCGCTCTCCTTATATGCTTTGCACTCCGAAGCTCAAAAGAGCAGAGGAATGCTTGCACTTCGTAGCTTCTCCGTAGCCCTCCTTAGCTCCAAAAGGAGCAACGGAGGGCGAAGGAGAGCGGAGAAGTGAATCAGGAGCGCTTGACTCCAGTTGTAAGACTTCGTGAGCGCAACTCCTGATCCGCTTACTATGCTACCAAAAAACCATTTATAAAGCAAAAGACCCCGCTTAAGTGGGGTCTGTCGCCGTCTTACGTAGAGCACCCCGAAAGGTAACACTCACATATTCTTTATACTCCATGCAAGCCCTTTTGTCAATACGAAGAGGACAAGCAAAAACACAAAACACAAAATGAATTTCCAATTTCAAATTTTTAATTTAAAAATAATTCTCTAATTTTAAATGTTAAAACTCTAAGTGGAAGA
>JAQBTT010000009.1 GCA_027624865.1 bacterium | reverse complement strand
TTGGCTGGGCCAAGACAGTCTTAGCCTAAGCGGGGCTAAGACCGTCTTGGCCCACTCCTTGAGTATTTTGCAAGAAACCGCTCAATGCCAAGTTTTTTTAGTTCCTGGTGCAATGTGTAGTATCCACACCACCCTTTTGAGCAAAACCATGACTCTGCAGGATGCATGCAGTAGAAGATACCGCTTTCTGTAGCTTTCACTATAGCATTGATATTGCGAAGAACTGTATTTTTATCTGCAAAGGGACGAGCAACCTTAAATCGTGTTATCTTTGCATCACTTTTCCCAAGAACAATATAGTCTTTACTTAACGCAACTGGATACTTCCCTTTAATACTATGATATCCAAGCTGATAAATTGCAAGTTGTGGGTCAGAGCGAATATCCTGCATATTTGGACTTTTCCTTGTGGTTTTCAGCTCATGAATAGTACCGTTTATATGGGTAAGATCCAGTCTCCCCTTTACCAAAACATTCTTGCTTGCCTGAAACTCAAAAGGCTCCTCTACTAAGTCTGGGATAATTAAAGAATTGAGTCTTTTAAAGTACGCATCAATGCCTCTCATGCCTCGGTCCAGTAAATCATTAATATCTACCTGACGCTCCTTTGCAAGATATTCTTTGGTAAGGTATGGACGCATAGCTTCAAGCTCTTGCTTATAATCATCCAAAGCGCTCAAAAAAACATCTGCAAAAAACTCCTTTGCCTCTCCTGGCTTTATCCCCTTTCCATCCTTCTTTTTTTCAGTAAAGTGATATGCAAATACCTCATGTAAAGCAAAGCCATGCTTTAAAATCTTCTTTGGGTTCCTGCGTATCCCCAGATTATATTGAAAGAGCCAGTGTTCAGGACACCTTATGTAGGTCATCAATTGGCTAAAGCTTACCTTTCTCATTAAGGTAAGTTTATCAAAAAATTTACCCCCACACCAATGGATTGGTCGTGGGGGGCCACCCTATTGGCGACTTTTTGCTTTCTCTATTTTAAATTCAACGCATCTTTTAACACGCTCACATCAACTTCTAGTTTCTCAATTCTTCTGCGATGTTCCTCAATTAAAAGTTCTCAATGCGGTCAAGTCGCTTATCAACCGCATCAAAGCGAGCAGTCACATCAACAGCTTTTGCTCCTTCTGTAAAGCCTTTTGCAACCATGCGCGCCAATGCATCAATTGTTACATTCTCTCCGTTGTTTTCCATAGTTTTACTATACCTATTCTTTTATTCCCATATCAATGTTTTTACTATTTCTTCTCAATAAACGGAACCAGCACATCCTGCACTGACTTTCGGTACAAGCAATAGTCGCATCCATCAGTTGCAGAAGGCAAGCTTACAGAGTCCAAACATTGCTTTGCGTCCAACAAAGCCTTCCCTACCCAAGAATCATCCCCAATATAAGGGATAATCTTTATATCAAACTCCAATTTCCCATCAAAAGAATCTACATCCGTTCTCCCATTTGCATATACAAAGTACCCAGTTGAGGAAACTTTAAATCCATCCGGTTGATGACGCAAAAGCCATTGATATACCTCCATTTGATTCTTGTAAGACTTTTGCCAATCAGCGTCTAAACTCACCTCTCCGTTCTTACTTGTTGCTTTATAATCCACCACATAGAGCTCTCCTGTGGGTCCTTGCCAAATATCATCCACGGCACCTGTCACCAAAAATCCACTTGCTTTGTCATGATACTGCACGCCTTTAAACGTCTCGCGCCAATCATCCATTTTCTCATGCAAAAATGGAACAGCGTCAATGCCGTGCTCAGCAAAAAGAGGATGTGGTTTTCTTTCGTTGCGAAAAATATCAAACTCCTTTTTGAGCAGTGCATCTACCGCAGAGTTTAAGGAAAATGGATATCCAGGTGGTTGATCCACTCCAAGTTTGCGGTCTATATAAAAACAACGAGGACACTTTAAAAAGTTTTCAATTTTAGAACGACTTAACCGAAATTCTTTGGCATCGCTCGTATAGAAGTTACGACTTCGTTTTCCAGAATAATATTCAGACATATATAATAAGTTCTTCCATAGCTTTCCTTTAGCATACTATTTGGCTCCAAAGAGAGCAAGTTTTAGCTTTAAAATCTTTTCTGCTGAGTTTTGAATGCGCTTTGCTAACGCTACGTCTTCTTTTGCTTCTTGCCACAGTCCGTTATACAGCTCATCTACGACTCCATATTCTGGATACCCTACGGCAAGCAAAATATCCATGCCAGAGAGCAGGGCTTTTGAGCCCAACTTATCCAAGCCATACTCTTTTACAAACGCTATGCTGAGCAAATCATCTGACATAAGCAATGTGTCCTTGCCTACACCATCCTTTACCTTTTGTATGCCAAGCAAGGAAAGTGGCAAAGGGTTTTTGTCATCAACATCCTCATATATCACATGGGAAACCATCACAATTGGAGGAGCTAAACGAAAGAACAAATTGGAAAAAGCTTCTGCCGATGGAAACTTTTTAACTCGAGGAACTACACTAGTTTCAGGGTTAAATGAAATACCATCATACCCTGGGTAATGTTTTGGGACTGAGATCACATGCTCTTTTGTATGTCCTTCAATCAAGCTTGCGGCAAAAAGTGAAGAGAGCAATGGATTTAGTTGAAACGAACGAGTAAAGAGATAATCTCCAGGATTATTACTATCTAATACCGGAGCCAAATTCATATTCACTCCCATCTTTGCTAGGCCCTGCGCTCTTGCCTCTCCAATTTTCAGTGCATGCTCTTCATCTTGCAAAAGAACTTGGGGAGTAGCTTCTTCCCACCATATACGAGACACAACTCCCCCCTCTTGATCTACTGCAATAAATAGAGGGATAGGAGAAAGCTCTTGCAGGCCCGCAATAAGTTTTTCAGTTTGCTCTGCATCTGTAATATTTCGCCCTAGTAAAATAACTCCTCCAGGTTGCGTTTTGCGCATAAGGGTTTCAAGCTGTGGGTTCATCTCTGTTCCTTCAAAACCAATTAAAAGAGTTTGCCCCATAGCTTCCTTTAAAGAAATAGATTCTGCTATAGGTGAAGAAGGAGATGCTTGTGACATTAAAAAAAGGGTCGGCACCCCGACCAGCAAAGAAACTCCCATCACCAAAAAAAGGATACTCCTCATGCCATCAAATTAAGTCCCGTCTCGTTATCATATGCGCGCTCAATACTCCCCTCAATCTTTTGCAGGGTAACTTCACACGCCCCAGATACCATAGCTTTTGCAACATGCCCTCCCTTTGCAATGAAGTCTCTACCAGAAAATACTCCATGATTATGCACTACATAATTACCATCCATGTAACTCACGTTCCCTAGGAGTGAAGCAAGCTCCATATCCTCCTTTATGGTGGTTGTAATGTATTTTTTTACCTCAAGATCATAGAAAGCAAGCTCTGCTTCGTTTATTGCGCCAATAGCGCTAAATGAGGCAGATACAATCTTATGCTCAATGCAAAAGTTCTTTACCTCCTCCATGATCTCCTCTCCGCGCTGGATAGATATAATATATGTATTGTTATCTTGCAGTATAAGTTTCATACCACTATCATCTCACTAAAAGAATTATAGTCAAAATAACAATTACAACTACAAGAAACTTTATTGAAAACATCTTTTTTACCACGATCTTCTCTACTTTCTCTTGCCATTCGTATAGCGAGTTTATCTTACTTGCCATGATAAAATCATTCACAGAAAGTCCCTTAATGGCATGAGTGGTAAGCTCTAGCGTTACCTTTTTATAATAAATATGAATATCTGGATGGTGCTGCTGCTCCTCTGCAATCCCTGCAATTTGATTTACAAAATCAATCGCTTCACGAAAACTCTTGAAGTGAAACGTCCTTGCAATACGTGCATTGTCTTTTAACTCCCATCCTTCAACTTCCTGTAAATATTCCTCTATCTTTTCTTTTGCCAAAGGTGGAGTCCCGCCTTCACACGGCACACATTTTTTCTCAATAAGTTTCATAGTTCTGCCTAAGCTAAGCTTAGTTATCCACAGCTAAGCTAAGCTTAGTTTTATTAGTTTTAAGGCCACAAGGTGGCGGCTTTGGGGTAAATTCTTGTTAAAGGATGAGTCTCGCAATCCTTGTGCTTTCTTTTAATGCAGACATGCCTTCCATATTCAATAAGTCCATAGGTTAAAAAGAACCAATCTTTTTGTGGGACTAGATTCATTAAATCTCTTTCTATCTTTACTGGATCTTTATTATCTGAAAGTCCAAGCTTTTGCGCAAGCCGCATAACATGAGTATCTACCGCAATGCCCTCTACAATGCCATAAGCATTGCCCAGCACCACGTTTGCGGTCTTTCTTGCCACCCCTGGAAGCTGCAGCATTTCTTGCATGGTACGGGGCACTTTGCCATTAAACCTTTTTTTGAGCATTTTGGCTGCAGCAAGAATATTTTTTGTTTTGGCCCGGTAAAAACCCGTGGATTTAATGTCTTTTTCAAACTCCATGGAGCTGGCCTTCACATAGTCTTCCAAGGTCTTGTACTTTTTAAACAACTTTAAAGTCACCTCGTTGACTTTCTTGTCGGTGCATTGGGCAGACAAGATAACCGCAACCAAAAGCTCCCAGTTGTTTTTGTACTGTAAAACAATCTTTGCATCTGGAAAAAGTGTTCGCAACTTAACTACAATCCTTCTTGCAAGTTTCTTTCTCTCCTCTACAGAAATCATTATTGAGCTTGCTTTTCTTGCAGTTGTTTTTGAAGCTGATCTAATTGCAAAAATTGCAATTTCAGCGCCTCTTCCAGGCGTTGTTGCGCTGCATCCTGCTCTTGGCTTCTTGGCCGGTCTTGTAATTTTGGTGTTTGTTGTGGCTGATTTTGAAGTTCAGCTGCTTCTTTCTGCTCAATCTGCAAAATTTCTTCTGGCGACAATAATTTTGCCTCGCACTCACCTTCACGAGCAACCTTCACCCTATTTTGTTTTTCTGCAACACAACGATTAGAATAGGTTTTGCCGTTAACTCCGCATACTGGCTTGTATTCCTGCGTACACAAAACAGTATCTTGAAGCTTGGTTGTTTGCTCAGAATCAAACTTTTTCTCTGTTGGAACCGTACTAATGTCGGGCTTTTGTTCAAACTCTCGCAGTTTGACTCGGTCTTGCACTTTCTCTTGCACGCGCTCAAGAATTGTTGGATCCGGCCCTTTTTCCAAATCACCTTCAAGCGCTCTCAACACATTGCGAGCTGCAACTTCAGCTGCCCTGGCCTGGCCAAAAGCCTCGCCGTACTTCTCCCCTTCAAACGCTTCTTTTGCAGAAGCTAAATGGCGCTCGGCTTGGGAAAGAAGCTCTTTTGCTACCTGGCGCACGACATCTGTCTCTCGCAGTTTTTCTTGTGCCTTTCCAATTCTCTCCCCTGCTCTTCGTATCTGTTCTGCTGACTTTTCTTTACGGTCTGTTGCGCTGGAAACTTTCTCCTCCATACGCTCTTGCACCCTTCCTATGGCTTCAGCCGCTTTGTCTGAAACCCTCACCCGAATTTCTTCCAGCACCACAGCTCTCCTGCTCTCGTCTCCCGGAATACTCTCAAAAATGGCTTTCAGTTTTTCTCCGTCCTGACCCTCAAGTTCAATCTTTACTTTCACGCGTTCTTTCAAGTCCTCCCGCACTACGTCAAGACGCGTCCTTACTTCTGTTGATAACTTTTCTTCTACTTTATCAATGAATTCAACAGAGCGAATGTGCTTAAAAGCTGAGCCAGGCGAATTTTCCAAAGCGTTCTGTATACGCAAAACAAACTTTTCTGGAGTATCTAGTTTTGCCAACTCATTTAAGGCGCCGGTCGCCTGCTCATCTATTTCATTTATTACTGCAGCGACTGCTTCCTGCTTATCTTGATGACGATCCTTTATCCCATCTAACAGCTTCCCATGAACAACAGTCTTTTGTACCACCTTAGTAAACAAACGGTCTACATTGGGATTGTCTGAAGTTTCCTGCAACCGCTCCATTCTGGAAACCACCTTTTCTTGGGCGCGCTGAAAGTTTACAAGGGCGCGGGTTATGGCGCGTTCATCATCCGGGCGCTGTTCTTCTACTGTTTTTAACTCCGCTGCTTTTTCGTTTGTAAAGCGAACCTCAAGCTCTGCCTTTTTTAGATTGTTGAAAGTAAAGAAACTCTGAGCTCCTCTCCCCCATTCCTTAAAAAAGTAAAAGGGTGAGGTAGGAAGGAGTCCTGCGTCCTCAACTTCCAGATCTTGCAGGGTTATGGTTTCTTCTGCCTGAACCTGGTTTGGTTCCTCCAGAGCAAAAGCCGCGCCACCTACAAAAAGACCAAGCACTACAAGGGATGGTAAAATGTATTTCATGTAATTATTTATATGGTTATTAAGCGACTATTTTATTATACTATACCTCTTTATTATTATCACTGGCTGTGCTCTCTGTCTTCCTTTTTGAAATAGCAAAGAGGTAGATAATATCCAAAACGCCAAGAGTGTTTAAAACAAGAAGGGCGATAAACCATTTCTTCTCTCCCCTCGTTGCAGCTCTCCACAAAGCAAAGGCTTTCCAGGGAAGAGTCCATAGAGTGGCTAGAGTAAGGAAAAGTGGATTTGCTAAAATCTGTTCCACTAGGTTTCTTGAACGTCTTTTTTAATCCAGCGCCAGTGAAAAAGATACAAAGGTATGCCAATGAGCATCATTGCCAAACTGGTAGAGGCATCGCGCTGACGGTTTGACGTGACAGGGTCAATCTTGCCTTGTGTCTCCTGCCAGCTCTTGTACTGCGCAATCCAAAGATCCACCTCTGCTTTTTCTTCTTTTGATAAAGTAATCTCTTCCTTAGGCTCTACCTTTTCTCCTTCAACCATTGCAATCTGCTCCAGGCGCACAGAAGGATACGGAGGCTGTTTATACCACAAACGCTGTTCTTCATCTGCTTTGGTAAAGACAAACGCTTTTAAACCCATATCTAAAAACCGCACGCTACCAATAACCACCAAAACCAACCCAATAAGGGCAAAAAGGTAGAGGTAGATTGTTCTGACTAAAGAATGCTTTTTCATGCTATCTTGGCAACAAGGGTCTCAGGAAATACAGGAAAACGTCTAAGACAGAGCCGCCTGCGGGAGGTTGCTGATCTTGAAGCTGCTGCTGGAGCTGCTGCAATTCCTGGAACTGCTGCTGAAGCTCTTGCTCCAACCGCTGCTGCTCTGCCTGCCCTTGCTGCTGTTGGAATTGCAACGCAGCTGCCTCTTGTTGTTCTATGCGCTGGATGTCTTCTGGGGAAAGCCCGCCCTCACTGTGCGTTGGCGGGGGTCCTGTTTGCTCTTGTCCTTCTTGAAACTGCTGGCGCTCTTGGAATTGGCGCTCTATCTCTTCTTGGCGCTGCCTTTCAAACTCCTGCTGGAACTGCTGCTCAGCTTCTTGCTGAAACTGCTGCTCAAACTGCTGCTGGAACTGTTCTTGGAATTGCTGGTTAAACTCACCTTGTGGATGTTCTCCTTCAAACTGCTGTGGAGGAAATCCTTGTTCTTCAGAACCAGGGAAAAACTGCTCTCCACCCCCAAAGCACTCTTGGGCAAGTCTTCGCTCCTGGTCTGGCGTTGGAGGACCAGTGCGCTGGTTCAAATCTCCCAAGATACGTTCCATGCAAGCAACCTGTTCTGGGCTCTTTTCGCGGTCAAATCCTTGTTCAAAGCCTGGAGGAGGGCCAAATCCCTCACCTTCAGGAAACCCGCCTTCGTGTTGTTGCTGGGAAAAGAAGTCTTCAAAACAAGCCTTCATAGTCTCTCCCAATTGGGGATTAGGCAAAAAGGTGCCTGCCTCTATCTTACTTAGCACATCCTGCCCAATCTTGTCTCGCAAGCACTGAGCAACCTCAGGAGGGGCACTGGAAATTCCTTCTTTGAATCTTCCCACGCCTTCGCGTATATGCCCAAGCTCTTCTTCTGGAATCAAACCATGCTCACTGGCAAACGCAAAGCAGGCCTCTTGGTTAGCAGGGTTGTTGCAATATGCATTACATTCTTTCTCGCCTTTACAGTCGCCAGGCCCTTTGCCTCCGGTCTTTTTAAACATTTCTGCTTCCTCTGGAGTCATAAAGCCAGCTTCTATGAAAAAGGTGGTGCACTCTTGGGTATTCTCGGGATCAGAACAGTATGCCTCACACGCTTCCTTTCCTTGCCGGCAGGCCTTTGGCATCTTTCCCTCTCTCATCAAAGACATCATCTTTCTTGCCTCATCTGCTTCTTCCGGGGGAATAAATCCAGCTGCCAGGGCAAACTCCACGCACTCTTGCGCGTGGTTTTCGTCTTGGCAATACACATCACACTCTCTTTCTCCCCTGCAATTTCCGGGAAGCGTAAGTCCCGCGTCCAAGGCTTTGAGTACCTGCTTTGCCTCCCTCAATTCTTCAGGAGACATGAATCCCGCGGTTTCAGCAAACGCAATGCATTCTCTCATGTGATTCATATCAGAACAGTATGCCTCGCAAGAACTCTTGCCTGTGCACCCTCCCGGAAGCTGGGCTCCAGCTTGCAGGGCCGCCTGAACCTTCTTTGCCTCTGCCAGCTCCTCTTCTTCCATAAACCCGTGCTGCTGTGCAAAGCTAAGGCACTCTTCAATATTGTTAACGTTCTCGCAATATGTCTTACATTGTCGTTCACTCGTGCAACCCCCAGGCCCTACCGCTCCAACAGACTGAAACTTTCGTGCCTTAGTCAATTCACCTTGAGACATAAGGTTGTGCTGGTCTGCAAAGGAAAGGCACGCGTTAAGATGCACCGTATCATCGCAGTAAGCAAAACAAGCCTGCTTGGTTTCGCAGTTCCCAAGCTCTGAAATTGGGTAGGTAATGTCAGCCTCACTCAGAGCCAAAGTGGTGTAGCCTACTGCCATCCCCACCAGAACAATAAATAGAAAAATAAATGGTTTCATGATTTATTCAAAAGGATTCTTAGTACCTTCAAAAGGATTAGTACCCTGAAGAGGGTTAGTCTCCACCTCTTTGAAAGGATTGGTTTCTGGAACCTTTTGCGCCGGGTTCGCAGTCTTTTCAAACAGCTCTCCTCCCAGACCCTTTTCTTCTTTCTCTATGGGAGTTACAGTAGGAGCCTGCTTTTGCGCCACTAAAAAATAGTACAGCCCTGCTACGATGATGATGACGATACCTACGCCAATGAGAATATTTTTTACCATTATAGTATTGTATAGGTTATAAAAAGAATTGCAAAGGAAGTTATCCTCAACTCGAGTTGCTTGAAACCTGGTTTCAAGCAACTTGCCAGCCTGCTACTTTGCAATGCGCTTTTTAAACTCCTCTATCATTGGCACCTGCTCTGGCTCTGTTCCATACAGCTTTGCTACGTGCCAGGCAGTCCAATCAGCCAAAAGCAGAGAGGAAAAAATACGCTCCCCTATACTCTCTCCCTGAAGCTCCTTTACTTCAACTTGCACTCCCTTCTCTCTATATAAACTCTCCAATATTTCCATTCTCTTTTGAATTCTCAAATCATCATTCGCGTCCTTCAAAAGAAGTAATACGAGCTTGCCTGAAAGATCCTTCGTAGAATCAATCACATCAAATCCTGTCATCTCATTATGATTTAGCTCAGGAAACACGTTATAAAAAGAGGGAATCTTTGCTGATTCATTCAGCTTAATCTTCCAATTATACGCAATAGGTTCATTGCTCCTTGAGCTATATATCACAGGTATCTTCTCTAGGAACTTCTTTGCAAGCTCCTCGCCTTCATGCTCAAAAGATGCAGGTAAGAGCTTTTGCGCCAATATCCCTACTTCCTTCAGTAGATTCTCCTCTCCCGTAAGCTTTAATAAGGCTCGCAATGTGTACCCCAAAGCAGAACGTGGCTGAATGCCAGTATCTGGAATCTGTACATATGACACCTGATGTTCCTTGGCAAGCTCAATGAGCTTTCCTCCAACAGAAATTACAACCAGAGGAAATCCTTTCTCTGTGGCTTCCTGAAACGCACTAACCGTCTCCTCTGTGTTACCAGAGTAGGAAGAGATAATAATTAAACGATCCTTCTCAATATTCTTTGGCAAGCCATAATCTGAATAAACTAAAAAATTCAATGTGGGAGCAAGCATCTGCAAAATATCGCCCTGAAGATGTGAACCTCCCATACCACAAAGCAAAAACTTCTCTGCCTTGCCCCATTTTTCTTGATTCTCAATAACAGGCTCGTACTCAAACTGCTTGGCAAAGCTCTCAATAGATTCTCTCATCATACGTTTTTTAATATAGCGATAATATTTTGAGCTGCAAGCTGTGCCATTGCTCCTCGTGCTTCTCTTGAAGCAGAGGCAATGTGTGGAGTTAAAACAACATTAGAAAGCAATGAAAGACCTGTGGCCATTTTTGGCTCCTTTTCAAATACATCAAGTCCAGCTCCTGCGATTTCTCCTGCCTGAAGCGCAGTAACCAAGGCAGTCTCATCTACAATTGGACCTCGCGCGGTGTTTATAAGATACGCAGTCTTTTTCATGAGCTGTAATTCTTTTGCCCCAATTAAGTGGCGCGTTGTAGCCAACAAGGGAACATGAATACTTACAACATCCGATTTGCGCAATAACTCCTGCAAAGAATACTTCCTTGCGCCACATACTTCATGAACATCTGGTCCTTCAATATCATAATATAAAGTACTCATATCAAACCCTTTTTGTAAGATTTCAGCTGTGCGACAACCAATTCTTCCGTGTCCTACAACTCCCAATGTCTTTCCTTTTAGTTCAACTCCCAAAAGTAATTCTGGGTCCCAGCCTTTGTATTTCTTTTTCCTCATGAAAGAATCCCCCTCTACAATGCGCCTGGTTAACGTAAGGAGCAGAGCAACAGCATGCTCGGCAACAGTCTCTGTTAACACTCCCGGGGTATTGGCAACACTTACGCCCCGCTTCTTTGCTGCCGCAAAATCAATGTTATCCAGTCCAGTTGCCATATTGGAGACAACCTTCAGTTGCGAGCCTACAGCGTCCATAACTTTCTCGTCTACCTTTACAGTGAGCATACATAAAAGAGCGTGGGCTCCTTTGCCCTCTTTTTTAACGTCCTTCCCTTGCACCACAAGGTATCCCTCTTTTTTCAAGTGCGCTATAGCTTCCATAGGAACACCTTTTGAGACAAACACCTTTTGCTTCATCCCGTAGTGAAAATTAGACAATTGCTTATATCCTTTCGGAAAACAAATTTTAAAACCATATTTTTATCTTCCATATTTTTTCTTACAATTTCTTTTATACCGCAATTTGTCAAGAAAGGTCTAATTTCTACTACGGGATTCATATCTTTTTTGCTTTAAAAGACGGATGTTTTTTCAAAATACTCTCTACCTCTTGCTTCCTTAAGAGGCCTTCTCGCGCGCCAATTTTCCCAATTACAGAAGCAGAGTTTACCGTACCCCAACACATTGCGTTCTCAACTCTCTTTCCATAAACTAAGGCAGATATAAAACCAGTGGAAAAACTATCCCCCGCTCCAGTGCGTTCTACTAGCGGAGCTGGGAATACTTTAAGATAGAACACATTATTCCCGTCTGAAGCATACGAACCCTTGGGCCCATCGGTAATTGCAACAATTTTTACTCCTTCCTTATGGAGCTTTGCCATGAGTTTTTTTATATCTGGCTCTTTTCCTACCAAGAACTGAGCCTCTTCTCGGTTCACAAACAGCACGGTGGTAACTTTTAAAATAGGGCGCAATTTTGCTATCCCTTCATTTAATTGGTGAGAGCCAGGATTAAATCCAAGGTAGGCCTTATTCTTTTTGACGTATTTTGGAATTTCTCGGTGCAATGCATCATGGCCTTTTGCAAGCGAACTGTAGTAGAGCCATTTTGCTAAAGCAAGCTTTGGAAGCTTGTATGTGCGCCGCTCATGGTACACCAAAATGGTGCGCTCTGCCTTATAGTTTAACACCACAGAAAAGTTACTCCTCGTGCCCTTGTCGATTATAATATAATCTTTCGCAACACCTTCTTTCTTAAATACTCCAAGAGTTTCTTGTGCTATGCTATCTTCCCCTAGCATGGTATACAGAGCGCTTTTTAAACCCAAACGAGAGATTCCTATGGCAACATTTGCTGAGTTCCCAACTGCAGAAATAGCCGTAAGCTTATCCACAGGAATCTTCTCAGCATACACCAAACCAAGATACTCCTTGCCCTTTGTGTCCTGTACCACTTTTGTTTCTTGTGAAAGCTCCAGAAATACATCATGCATAGTATCCCCTATACAAATAACATCAAATTTTTGTTTTTTCATTTGAAATTTGTCATTTGACATTTCTTAAAAATTCTAACAGAATTTTTTTGGTTCCCTCCTTATCCAACCCATATTTTCCCCACAGCTCCTTTGCAGACCCAGACTCCGCAAACACATCGCGCACCCCATGGCGAAACACGGGAACCGGGAATTTTTCTGCCAATAACTCAGCTACAGCTGACCCCATTCCACCAATTATATTGTGGTCTTCTGCGCAAAATACTTTCCCTGTCTTTTTTGCTGACGTAACTAATGTTTGCGCGTCCAAAGGCTTTACCGTATGTAAATTTATTACCTCAAGTGAAATCTTATCTTTTAGTTCCTCTGCCACTTGCAAAAGCCAATACACCATGTATCCATGACCAATCGCTGTAACATCAGTTCCACTGCGCAGTACTTGTGCCTTTCCAACTTCAAAAGGAGTCTTTTTGGTTGTAAACACTGGGGTCTTTTCCCTGCAATTTCTAATATACACAGGTCCCTTCATAGGGTATGAGGCAAGCACTGCTTTTCTTGCTTGCTCTGCATCACAAGGAGCAATAACGGTGAATCCTGGCAAACATCTTGTAATAGCAATATCCTCTGTCATTTGATGCGTTGGTCCATCAGGTCCCGTGGCAAGTCCTGCGTGCGAGGAAACAAATACCACATGGTTTTCTGGATACGCTACGGTCGTTCGAATAGGCTCCCATGCTCTCCCAATTAAAAAGGCAGCATAGGTTACCGCATACGGCACCTTCCCATCATACGCCAAGCCAGAAGCAACCCCTGTAAGGTTTTGCTCTGCAACTCCCACCTGAATAAACCGTTCCGGGAACTTCTCTGCAAAATAATGGGCGCGCGAAGATTCCGCGGTATCTGCTGCCAGGACCACAACATCTTTATGCTGCGCTCCTAATTCCGCCATGCCCAACCCCGCTCCATTTCGCATAGGCTCTTGCTGTATGTTTTTCTCATCTAAATAATTTTTTGAAAAGTAATAGTTCATACTAACTTTTGCTGTTCTGCCTAAGCTTAGCTTAGGAGCTCCTAAGCTTAGCTTAGGCAGCTCCTCGTAACTCTCGCAAAGCTGCCTTAGCCTGCTCTGCATTTGGCGTAACCCCGTGCCATTTATAATCATTCTCCATAAAAGAGACTCCTTTCCCAGGAATAGTATTTGCAATAATGCATACAGGCTTTTCTTGGATGCCCTCTACTCCCTCTAGCGTAGAAACCACTTCCTCCATATCATGAGGATTCATTTCAATAACATGCCAGCCAAAGGCCCTATATTTCTCTGCTAATGGCTCCAAAGGCATGATATCCTCTGTTACTCCATCAATTTGAATATTATTTCTATCTATAATCTGTGTGAGGTTGGTTAAGCGATACTTGCTAGCAAGCATTGCTGCCTCCCAAGTCATGCCTTCTTGGTGTTCTCCATCTGAAGTTAAGCACCATACGCGATGTTTTGCTCCATCCATTTTTGCTGATAGGGCAAACCCGCACGCTTGAGACAACCCCTCACCTAAAGGACCAGAAGAAGTTTCCACTGCAGGGAGCTTTTTGTAGGAAGGATGCCCTTCAAGTTTTGAATTTATCTTACGAAAAGTTTTCAGTTCAGATTTTGGAAAATATCCTGCATGTGCCATCGCAACATATCGAACAGGAACAATATGCCCATTTGAGAGAATGAGACGATCTCGGTCTTTCCATTTTGGTTTTTCTGGATTATGTTTTAATACACGAAAATAGAGCGCAGTAAAAATGTCTGCCATGCCCAAAGGCCCTGCGCTATGTCCTGAACCAGCCTCAAGCAATAACTTAATAATATCTTGGCGAATTTCGTTTGCTTTTTTCTCAAGCTCTTGAATAGTATAGTTTTGCATGTTTACAATAAGTATACCAATGTTCGCACTATTGACAAGCGCATCTGGCTTGGTATATTAAAAGTGTTATCAGCGAGCGGGACCGAAATTCCTTCGGAACCAAATACAAAATCTCCCTCTTGGGAGATTTTGTATTTTATACACGCATGAACAGTGATATAATTTTAGTGCGGAGCAGCAATCGGAGAGTAATCTTCCAGGGCTGGAAGCGCTCGCTGATAACGATGCGGTCCCGCAGGGGATACGGTTCGACTCCGTTGCTCTCCGCGTCAAAGAATCTCACAAACCGTGAGGTTTTTTGATTTGTTCTGCTATTTCCTCTAGTTCTCTTAAGGAAGCAATAGAGTTTTGCGCTTTCCAAATTGCGCTTCCCGAAGCAATGTAGTCAATACCTCTTAAAAATATATCTTGAATATTCACTTTGCTAATTCCCCCATCCATACCAACCAGCAACTTTTCATTTACAGCTTTAATTGCAGGAATCTTTTCTATGGCGCTTGGTATGAACTTGCTCCCTTGAGCTCCTGGAGTCACAGACATAAGCAATACTGCATCTACGCTTTTTGCAAAAGGCGCACATTGCGCAACACTGGTCCCTGGATTTAAGGCAATCCCCTTCTGAAATTCATACCTCTCCATTGCAAAAAGAGTCTTTGCAATATCTTTTGTCCCTTCCAAATGAAAGTACACTCGCTTTGCCCCTACTTCCTTACAATCTTCAAAGTAGCTTTCTGGATTTTTGACCATTAAATGAATTTCCAAGTTAAAAAACTCATGTGCATCTCCGAGCTCTGCAAGGTTTATGGAAACATTGGGAACAAACTTGCCATCCATAATATCAATGTGCACCCAACGACTCTGCTCTTTTAAAACTCCAAGCTGGGACTGAAGCTCTTTGGTATCTTTTGTAAGAATGGCTGGAATTACTTTTTGCAGAATTTTTAATTTAAAATTTTTAATTTAAAAACAATTTCTTAATTTTTAAATTTTAAAATTGAACATTTGAAATTGTTTTTGAATTTGAAATTTATCATTTGAAGGTTGCACATCTGCTTTATCCTTCAAACTTCGCAATCTTGCTTACCCTTCTCTCATGCCTCCCTCCTTCAAACTCAACACGAAGCCAAAGTTCAATTGCATCAATTGCTTCCTCAGTTGTTAAAAAGCGTGCACCCAAACACAAAACATTGGCATTATTATGCTGACGAGAAAGCTTTACCAATTCCAAAGATCCTCCGTAGTACACAGCTGCCCTTATTCCTTTTACCTTATTTGCAGCTATGGCCTCCCCTTGTCCTGTTGACCCAAAAAAAATACCAAGGTTGAGATGAGGATTTTCCACCACCCTATGCGCGGCAGGAATAATAAAGTCAGGGTAGTCATCTTTTGCGTCCAAGATAAAAGCTCCCATATCTTCAACTTCCATTCCTTGCTCCTGAAGATATCGTTTCACAACTTCTTTTAGATCAAAACCTGCATGGTCCGTTGCAAGGTAAATTTTCATGCCTTCAGTATATCACTCACGTGGCGTTGCTTCAAATCGCAGTGTTTTTACGACGCATGAAAGAGCTGGCAGCCTTTGCTCCTCCAAGAAGAAGAAATAGAGTAGCTCCCACTCCAAGGGCTAGGGTTGCTTGTCCGGCACTTGAACGAAAAAAGTCCTCTGCAAAACCAGCAACCTCTGCTGTAAACTTACTCTCTTCCTTTTGATTCAGGGTGGCAAATTGAGTGTTTAAAGCAATACTGCCATCTTTAAGTACGCTTAATTGAGCGGCTTCATTACTCACCTCT
Organism: bacterium; assembly: GCA_027624865.1. Classification (GTDB taxonomy): domain Bacteria; phylum Patescibacteriota; class Minisyncoccia; order Minisyncoccales; family UBA10102; genus 01-FULL-49-22b. The sequence goes on along the minus strand of JAQBTT010000009.1, from coordinate 5,935 downwards.
TGAGCTAGTGCTTGAGTTTGAGACTGCTCCAATTGTGCAAGATAAACATTATACAAAAGAGCAACCTGAGGTTTCAGCTCATCTACCTTTTTTGCAATAAGTAAAATTTCAGCCTCAATACTTTCCAATTGCTGGGCTGAAAGAGCTTGAACTTCCACCTTTGCAAGTTCAACTGGGACTACCTCAATTTGAGCCTCAGACACAATGAGCTCATCTTCAACCAGTTTATCTTCGCTCTCAGCTGCCACTGCCAAAGCAATGGGTTTCTCAAAGTTTTGCAAAATATCTCCCCAACTCTTTTGCAGCGTAGCTGGAACTGCATATGCGCTTGCCCATAGCCTATTATCTAAGGCGCTATCTTTCTCCACGCCTCCATCTTGCGCTTGCTTAAGATACAAATAGTCTCCAATCGTATTCCCATTTTTTATCCAAGAATCCTTTGATTCACCCAATGCACTCATTGCCTGCCCTATCCAACTAGTGGCATATACATCATTGAACCCCCCAGAATTCTCTTGCTTACTTTTAAGGTACTCTCTTGCGCGTATGAGGGCACTGTGTACGCCATCCTCATTAGCGACCAAGACTAGTGCCTGCGCGGCAGCTGCCGTCATATCTATACTCGCAAAAGCACCATTTTCCTGTTGATATGAAAGAATAAATGCAACAGTTTTTGCAATGATATCATCCGTGACTTCATACCCTGCGCCAAGTAGGACAAGAAGAGCAAATACATCATCATTTACCAGATCTTTGTTTCCAAACTGCGCGCCATCAAACTCATCAATAATTTTTTGAATATAGTTTGTTTGAGTACCATTATACGGATTTATCCCAAGTGCCATGAGCGCCATAGCTCTTCTTTCATAATCGGTGAGAAAGGTTCCTTGGTTATTATCCAAAAGCAAGTAATTCCTTAACTTCTCCTTTGCAGGGCTCTCCTTATCATATGCACCAAAAGCAACTGCTACCCAATCATTAAATAATGCTCCTTGGCTAAATGAACCATCCTCGCTCTGATTTGCGATAAGAAACTGCATTGCCTTTTCCACATCCAAATTGTGGTGCACAATAGGAGCCGCTCCTCCTCCGCCTCCACTTTGCATTGATGGAGTAGGCGCAACTACTGTAAGTTTAGCGGTTGGGAAATAGTAGTCTTCCTTAATCCCCACGTTATAATCCCCTACTGGAATATCAAGATTGAGTGATACGCGCCCCAGCTCATCGACGGCTTGAGTCAAGACTTCAATAGGAGAGTATGAATTTTTAGGATTGGGCTGTGTAAATCCAATTGTTACTCCAGCAAGCTGCCCCCAAGTATTACCTTGATATTGATATTTCTGTGCTGTAGCCCTAAACGACGTTCCTTTACTCACCGCATTACTGCTTAACGCAACCCTGCGAGAAGATCCATAATATATATAGATGTGCTCTCCTCCTGTGAGTACTTTACTATCCATACCCACTCCAGGGTCAACTCCATTCACTACGTATAGCCAATTGTCACACTGCTCACTTCCCAATGAAGCTATCGTCATGCACTGTAAATACAGCGAGCTATAGCTAGAAAAGTACTGCATCTTTGATATTGCAAAAGATGCATCAGTAATATCAATAGCAGAAAGGATGCCCAGTACGCTTTGCCCATTCACTGACCTTGCCACTCCATTTGTATCCGTAACACCAATAGTTCCAGGAGAAGGAAACGTGAAAGACACTGCATCAAGCACAAGTGTATCTTGATATCGCAGTGATACAGATACGTCTGCCGCTTCTGCAGACGCCGCAAAAGCAAGCCCAAGAAAGACGACAACAAAAGTAAGTTTATTCATATTCCTTTTTATACCTCCAGGAGATAACATCATTTTTTTGTAATGTATACGCCGATACTCCAATCTTTGCCATTTTGCCATTTATGTAGTAAATCCAGTATTCTCCAGTTCTTGAATTTTGATGAAGTCCGTTAATTTCCTCTATGAGAAAGCCTATTGAAGAAAACTCACTATCTTTAAAACTTAGGATAGAGTCTTCTTGGGCCTGCACCATAACGTCATAGACGTTGCTCTCTTTTGCAACGCGCATCTCATGTGAAACCTCCTTGACCACAAGAGTAATAGGAATCATGTCTTCCTTTACTGCTTGCACGCTCTCAAGGGATAGGACAATATTCTCTGTCCTACCTTCCAATAGAGCTCCAACGCTAACTCCTGCGCCTAAAAGAACTACAAAAAAGAGCAAAAAAAGTGTTCCTTTGTTCATATTTAAGACAAAAAAAATACTCCTGAGGGAATTTAAGATTGCATAAAAAAAGCCTTTCTTTTATGGGCGCTTCCCTCTCCCTCGAGAGGACCTAGTTAAACTTATAGAAGAGAATTTAGTCATCGGGCTTGGAGAGTAGGATCCGAACTGGCATCAGATTGAGAAGCTGTAAAATGAGATGATTTCAAGGCGCGACGACGCTGGCGTACCTAAAGGTACGTTAAGGAGAAGCAACGAAGAAATCAACATTTTCCAGCTTCCCTAAAGGGGCGGACGAATTTGACCAATCTTCTTCGTCACTCGTCGCTCACGTACCTTAAGGTACGCATCACTCCTCGTTCCTTGAATATCGGCCAAATTCGCTCCGCTCAACTGACGTCAATTCGGATCCTACTCTCCTAACCGTTCCGGGGGAGCGTGGGAATTACACCCACTTCCCTAAATTCCTATCGTTTCACTTTTGTCTGCATGCATTCTACCTTAAGGCGCAAAAAGTAGTCAAGGAGTGCAACCCCTAGTCTTTTGGGGATTATTTACCCCGCACATAAATTTTATGTGCGGGGCTTGTTTTGCAAACTTACATGCGCCAAAGCATAGTCTACATCTCCACCTGTTTTCTTCCCTGGATTAAATATTTGCTGCGCATCAAATATTTGTTTTGTTTGCAAAAACAACTGGACCACCTCTTTGCCGAACATATCTTCAAGAAATGGGGTGCGAATAATTCCATCATTGTGTTCTGCGGTCATACTGCCACCATATTGAAATACCAACTTGTGCACCTGCTCCATCAGCGGAACAATCACAGCTCTGTTCTCTTCTTTTTTTAAATTCATCAGTGGAATGATGTGGAAATTGCCATCCCCTACGTGGCCCACAATAGTATAGGTAATCTTTTTATACCTTGCCAAAATATATTGAAGCTTTGGCAAAAACTCTCCAAGAGTATTTGGTGGAACAATAATGTCATCAATGAAAGGAGCAACTCGCTTCCCTTTTACATGGTGGCGCAGGAGATTAAAGCTCTGGCGTCTCACTGTAAGATACTTTAATGCTTCTTTGTCAGTTCTTGTAACTCGCATTTGCACCTGAAAACGCGTAAGATCTTTTTTTGCAGCGCTTGCTTTCTTGCGCGCCCCTTCTTTTGAGTCCCCTGTAAACTCAGCAAGCATCACCAATTTGGGAAGCTTAAATCCTCCTTTTAAAAACATAAGAAATTCAGGGATAAACTGAAAAGCAAGAGTAATGATGCTTCCTTTTAAAAGCTGTATGAAATCTGCAATATGCGTCATAGCAAATCGCAATGTATGATCGTCATACGATTCCAAGCTCTCTGGCCTGTGCAAAAGTAATGTATTGGTTAATTCAGCTAGAGGAGCAAAGTTATATAAAAAGAGTACGAGTAGGGTGGAGTGTTTCTTTGGAGTTACCAGCTTAAATATTATCTCTGTTATAATCCCAAGAGTTCCTTGAGAACCCACCAATAGCTTTGTTACATCAAAGGTTTCCCCGTTCCATATATTCCAAAGATAGTACCCAGCAGAATTCTTTGATACTTTGGGTTTTGCCAAATTCAAAAGAGATTCGTTCTCTTTCACCAAAGTAAAGAGTTTTTGATACAGCTCTCCTTCAAACCCCGAAAGTGCCATTTTCTCTTTTAGTTCTTGCAAAGAAAGAGGCTTTACAATATATTCCTTTCCATCTTGCAATACAACTTTCAATTCCATAACATAGTTTTCAGTCTTGCCATATCGCAAAGTCTTCTCTCCTCCCGAGTTATTTGCAACCATGCCTCCTAACGTGCATATATCTTTTGAGGCAGGGTAACAAGGGAGCAGTAGATTTTGCTCTGCAGCCTCTTTTTCAAAGTCCCTATACCAAACCCCTGGCTGTACCCTTGCGCTGCTATTTTTAATCTCAAAGATATTGTTGAAGTATCGCGCCATATCCACCACAATACTTTCAGTTAAAGGTCCTCCCGTCATATCGGTTCCGCCAGACCTACATGTGAGCGATAATTTTTCTTCTGGATGATTCTTCACAAACAAAACTAAAGACTTTACGTCCTCTGTATCTTTTGGGAATACCACCAAGCGCGGTCTCACCTCAAAGAGCGAAGCATCTTTGCTGTATGCGGCAAGCGTCTCTGGCGCATTTTCTACCTCGCCTTTCAGTATTGCTGTAAGTTCCTCTTTTAAATTCACCCCGGTACTAGAAATTAGACTTTTCTTGACCCCGTAGTGAATTTTGGACCAAACTTTGTTTGTGGTAACAAGTCCAAAATCTACTACGGGGTTGACTTGCGATATATGCGACCATTGTTGGTGTTTGACTTAAAGATTTCATACTATAATAAATGTTGTGTTTTGGTGAGAAACAGCATGGTCTAATTTTCAGTACGGGGTTCATTCTGCTAAACTTAGATAAGTTAAGTTTACCCCGCACTACTTTCGCTGGCAAATCAAAAACAAAGAAAATAAGTAAAAAAGTAGTGCTGGGTTTACCTTTTATGATACTCAACATCAATAAACCAAGAGGCATAACCTCCCACGACGTAGTAGATAGAGTTCGGGAGATAACAGGGGAAAAGCGAGTTGGCCATGCTGGCACTCTTGATCCTTTCGCAACCGGTGTTCTTATTATCGCTACCACCAGAGAAGATACAAAAAAGCTGAGCGAGATAACCAAAAATACAAAAAAGGAATACATCGCAACTATGGAACTTGGCAAGACAAGTACAACGGGAGACCCTGAAGGCACTATTGAGTCTTCTTTGCATGTATCCACCTATCCGGACCTTGCAAAGGTGGCAGACACGCTCAAGGGCTTTGTAGGAGAGATTATGCAGACTCCTCCACTCTACTCTGCAATCAAAGTACACGGAGTTCCTGCGTATAAGCTTGCTAGGAAAGGAAAGGCAGTAAAGCTCTCGCCTCGCACCGTAGAAATCAAAGAGCTAGAGCTTCTTTCATATAAGCCTCCACTTCTCACAATCAGGGTTGTGTGTTCTGCCGGCACATACATTCGCTCTCTTGCAAAGGATATTGGGGAAAAGCTTGGCACTGGAGCTTACCTTTGCGAACTTGAGCGCACCCGCGTTGGAACCTTTAAGCTAAAAGATAGTGTCTCATTAGAACAACTTCGTCTGCCTAAGCTTAGCTTAGCTGTGGATAACTAAACTAAGCTTAGTTATCCACAGCCACAAAGCGCCATTTGCCAAATTGATCTTTGTGAAATTGCCACGCTGTGTACCTCAACTTCTGTAATAGTGCTTCAATCTCTTTTTTTTGAGGAGAATCAAACTCAAGATATATTGTTCCATTAAGTGAAAGGTGCTTTTTTGCTTGCTTAAAAAACTTTTCAATATATTGTAATCCATCCTTTCCAGCTACTAAGGCCTCTCTTGGTTCAAACCTCAAGACAGATGGCTGCACACTTTTTAAGCGTGAAGTCGCGACGTATGGTGGATTTGCAAAAATATAGTCATAAAGACCCATAGTATAGCCTATAATTTTGTTCTGCGGCTGAAAAATATCGGCTTGGATAACACGATACCGCTTAGGATCAATGTTATTAATCTTGGCATTGATACGAATCTGCCGTAAGAATTTCTTTTCTTTTTCCGCAAAATCCACTCGCGCCTTTGGCACATGTTTCAATACTGCAACCCCAATAC
>JAQBTT010000033.1 GCA_027624865.1 bacterium | reverse complement strand
GAAGAATCGCGCCCCTAAGATTTCTTCTTGTCGCGTGTCGCCTACTTCTGGAAATATTTCCACAATTTTTTCCTTTCAGGCAGAAGTTGTTGATGCAGATGAAGACCCAGTTACGTATAGTTGGGATGTAGGAGATGGGATGACTTTGACTGATAGAGCAGTATCGTATCAGTATGGCGCGCAAGGGATATTTAAGCCTCAGGTTCAAGTAAGTGATCAATTTGGCGGGGAGTCTGAATGTTTTACTGCATGGGTTGTAATTGAGTAGAGGGCAAAGAAAAACAATGATATACTAAGTCTATGAAAACACATATTGTTACCTATATACTTTTAGCTATTATGCTTGGTTCTTTCCCAAGCACAGCCCGTGCGCTTTCTGCTCCAGCAAATCCTTCTTCTGAGATTATAGATACTCAGTATGATTTTATTGCAGTAAAGTTCCAATGGTCCAAGAGCGCAGATACGGATGTAGAGTGGTATCATTTGGTGTATCAGTGTTTAAAAAACTGTCCCACAAGCCCTGGAGATGCGTTATGGGTAATCCAGCCAATAGGGGCAGGCCCTGTTTCCTATGTGTTTGTTGGTGGATTTGATTTTTCTCTTCCAGCAAAGGAAGCTCGCTATCAATGGCGAGTAGGAGCATGCTCTGCTCAAGCATCAGGAGATTGTGCATATACAAGTCCAGAAGAGTTTGTGACACCTAAACAGCCTGCTCCTCCTGTAACTTCTTCTTCTCAGCAATCTGGGAGTTCTTCATCTGTTCTCATAAACCCCATTTCTTCTACAACCTTGCCTGAGCTTTTGGAAAATGTTCTCAATTTTCTCTTTGGTCTTTCTATTGTAGTTCTTCCTATTATTATTTTGTATGGTGGATTTCTCATGCTAACAGCAGGAGGAGAGCCTGAAAAGATTTCCAAATCAAGAACCATCTTGCTATGGGCCGTTGTTGCCTTTGCTATTATTCTTTTGGCAAGAGGTCTTCCAACGGTATTAAGAGGTATCTTGTGATGCGACTTCACATGAGAAAACAATATGGTTTCACTATTCCAGAGCTTCTCGTGGTAGTGGCTATCATTGTGATTATGACAGGTCTCGCACTTCCCAATTGGAGGTCTGGGGAAAGAACTCTCAAGTTAAATAGGGTTGTGCATAAAGCAGGTCAAGACGTAAGAAGAGCTATGGAGCTTTCCCTGCGCGCTCAGGCCTTTAATAATTGCCCCCAGGACACCTCTATTACGGGGTATGGCATTGTGTTTGATGCGGGTTGGGGTAATACGCAGTATCGTTTGTTTGCAAACTGCATGCCAAATGGAGGGGTAGATGATCATGCATTTGGAGTAAATGACGTAGTGCTTCCAGAGGAAACACTATCTTTGGAGAGTGGTATTGAACTTACTCCTGGTTTAAAAACCAGTATTGTCTTTATTCCCCCAACTCCCTTGGTATTTATTCAACCAGGGGATGCACTGAACGCTCAAATTTCTTTTCAGAGAACAGATGGGGCAGGGAGCGCTAAGGTGCTGAATATTACAAGTAAAGGAGTCATTGATATTAACTAAGATATGCAAAGAGGATTTACATTAGTTGAAGTTTTAGTATCAATTTTTATTATCACTGTGGGAGCAGGCGGTGCTTTTTCTTTGGTGCAACAAACGCTGAATTTCACTACAAACGCTGCCTTGCAACTTGAAGCCTCCTATCTTGCGCAAGAAGGAATGGAGATTGTTCGTAACATTCGCGACGCTAATCTTTTAAAGATTTATAAAAGCTTGGGAGGCACTTGGCAAGACGGACTTGCATTCTGCTCGGCAGGATGTCAGGCAGACTACACACAAAGCTCACTTAACGCTTATGAGGATACTTTGCTGCAATTGAGTAATGGCACGTATAGCTACACTGTTGGAGCAAATTCTATTTTTAAAAGAAAGATTACTGTTACTCAAGAGGGAGACAATACGATAAAAGTGTTGACTGAGGTGATGTGGGAGGAGCGAGGGAGGAGTCACGTAGTTAAAGCAGCAACAGAGTTATATAATTGGCTCCCCTTGGCTCCCTAAAACATGAAACATGGAACCTGAAACATCAAACAAAAAGTACACAAAGCAGGCTTCACGTTTTGAGCGTGGCTTTACCATACCAGAGCTTCTGGTTGCTTTGTTTATGTTTTCTTTAATTATAGGTGGCGCTACTAACTTACTGCTATCTGGAATTGCTGGACAGCGAAGTTCTTTGGCCATGCAAGAGCTCTTAGATCAAAGTTCTTTTACGCTGGAGTATATGGCTCGTTCATTGCGCCAGGCGAAAAAAGATCTTGACCCCATTTGTCTTGCGGTTCGTGGATTAAATTATGAGCTTACTCAAGAAGGAAGTGGAGTTAGGTTTATAAATATTCAAGGTCAGTGCCAGGAATTTCGATTAACCGGGGATAGAGTTGAAGAGGTGTTTTGGGTGGGAGGAGGGATATCATCTCAGGCATTTTTAACCTCAGATAACCTGGCAGTAACTTCTTTGCAGTTTATACTTCAAGGAGCAGGGCAGGATGATGACGTGCAACCCAGAATTACCCTTGCTCTTGAGATTGGAAATAAGGGAGGAAAGTTATCAGCAAGGTCAGATCTGCAATTGCAAACAACTATATCTCAAAGAAGCATAGATGTTCCAAAATAATATGAAAGACAAAGAAAGAGGAGTTGCACTGTATATTTCATTTATGATTATGACTACCCTCTTGGGCATTGCTCTTGGGATAAGTAGTTTACTGTTTTCGCAGCTCGGAATATTAAAAGGTCTCGGTCATTCTGTCTTTGCTTTTTACGCTACGGAAGCTGGCTTGGAGCGGGCATTGTATATTGATAATATAGTTTGCGCAGGAGAAGTGGAGCACGCTCCTTGCCTTGCAGCGCAGTTTGCTAGTATCCTTCCTCAAGACCGAGTGCTAGATAATGGAGCAAGTTATCAGATTACAGCAGAGAGCCCTGGTGACGCAGGATGCCCTGATACCTTAGGATATAATTATTGCGTGAAGGCGGAAGGAATATACGAGCAGGCAAAGCGAGCGGTGAGGGTTGCAAGATAGAAATGAACAATATGAAGCCGGGAGAAGAGGTCCTTAACCCGGCTTTGTTTTTGCGCTATAATAGGCATAGATTATGACGAAGCAAAATGCAAAAGAGAGGATATTGAAGCTAAAATCCCTCATTGAAAAACAGCGATACTTGTATCATGTCAAAGATACGCAAGAGATTTCTGATGAAGCTTTTGATGTACTAAAGCATGAGCTATTTGAGTTGGAGCAGAAATTTCCGGGCCTCATCACAAAAGACTCCCCCACTCAGCGAGTTGGAGGAGAGCCTTTAGCGCGGTTTAATAAAGTTGCACATAGTTTGCCGATGCTCTCCATTGAAGATATTTTTAAAGATGAGGAATTGGATCAGTGGGAAGCGTATCTTTTGCGTCTACTTAC
>JAQBTT010000032.1 GCA_027624865.1 bacterium | reverse complement strand
ATACCAGTAAGAAATATGAGGCGTGATTGCATAAACTCGTTTGCTAATAATAGAGCGAGAAGGTCTACTTGGACCCTAAAATTCGGAACATCTTTGTTCCACATGTAGGACAGGTGCCAGTTAGAGCTCTTCTGGTCTTTCCACCCTTTCCCTTCATAGGAACTTCCTTTGGACCTGAAATTTCTCTCTTTGCTTTACACTTTACGCAGTATCCTTCAGTAGGATCAGCCATATGATATTTTAAAACTTATATTAGTTATGTCCCGTAATTTGCTTGAGGTAAGTTGCACAGCAACTTTAGCGACCTTTCCCTCAGCAATAATCTTTACCTTCAGCTTATATTAGCTTAAAGAAAGCATAGACACTAGTCAAGCCCCCCTTAAGTTTTCCTGGAGTGGGGGGTGAGATAAGTCACGCCCCCACTCCTTAGTGCATACTGGAGTACAAATCCAGTACAGGATAGATTCCCCAGATGCTAGAGGGCATCTATAGCTCCAGGGATAGGCGCCTCACAACCCAAGCCCTTGAAAAGTGAGGTTATTCCCTTATATCTCCTCCTATAGATTGCGTCAAGTCCCTCAAAAACAAAAACACCCCCATAACTGCTTGAAACCGGGTTTCAAGCAGTCTTAAAAACAAAAACACCCCCGATAAAGGGAGTGCTTTTGTTTGGTTATACTCGGTTCACGTTGACAGCGTTTGGTCCTTTTTGACTCTCGCCTATCTCAAACGTTACTTTATCTCCTTCGCGAAGATCTTTGAATTCAACGTTTTTCAGTTCGTTGGAGTGGAAAAAGAGATCTTTTTCCTCTCCTTCAACAGTGATGAATCCGAATCCTCGGTCAGTCAATCGAGCGATAGTTCCTTCTGACATATGTATGATAAAAAGAAATAGCTTAATTAAATGGTTACATAGAGGAACTTGAAGACTAAAACTCGACTCTATTTTACTTGAAGCTCTTTTGTAAACACGATAATAGTAGCATGGGGTGGGGGGAATGTCAAGGGACGTGAAGATTATTTCGTCAAATCTAAAGTTTCATCAATTCTAATTTTATCTACAAATTCCTGAATGTGACTTACAAGAATCATAGCACCCTCATATTGACTTAAAGCTTTTGCAATTACAGGCACATGCCTAAAGTTTATATGATTGGTAGGCTCGTCTAAAATAAGTAAGCCTGGGCGTTGCAATACGAGCCGAGCCATGGAAACTAACCCTTTTTGTCCCTCAGAAAGACTCCCGATCTTTGAGTAAATCAAATCTTTATCTATGAGAAATCCTGCCATTATTGCGCGCAACTTATCACTATTTGAATCATTCACCATGGCAAGGAGTGACTGCATTACTATATCCTCAAAGTTTAGCGTTGAAAAATCCTGACGATAGTATCCAATTTCAAGGTCAGGGTCTATCGTAACTCCTTTTGCTTTTCTTTTTGCGATTGCTTCAAGAAGCGTACTCTTCCCAATTCCATTTGGTCCTCTGAGCAAAAGATGCTCACCCTTTCGCAATGATATGTTGACCGCGCGAGATGATTCCTTCCCATTGATAAGTCTTGTAACAGAAGTAATAGCGATAAGTTCCCCTGAAAGGTCTTCTTGCACAGGGATGATAAATGGGCGAATTGTTTTATCCTCTCGCACAAGCTCCACTTTGTTTTCCTCGGCCTCCTTAACCTCATCTCGCAATTTCTTTGCAACAAGCCGCATTTTTCCACCTTTATGAGAAAAGAAGTTTGCTTTATCTTTATTCTCTTGAATTTTCTTTGCTAACTGAGCATTTATTTTCTTCTCCTTTGCAATACGCGCTGTAATCTCTTTTACTACGTCAAAGTAGTTTCCTGTGTATCGCTCCACTTTTTTTGTAAAAATATCCAAATACAAAACACTTTCGCAAAATGAGTTAAGGAAATCTGCGTCGTGTGAAATAACGACAACAGTTTTACCGTAATTAATTAAAAACTGTGTTAAGTGCAAAATCCCTTCGGGGTCCAGATTATTTGTTGGCTCGTCCAGCAGCAAAAGATCGGGTTTTTGGATAAGCGCAGAAGCTAAGAGCAATCGTGCTTGTTGCCCGCCAGAGAATGAACGAATAGTGCGATCGTAATCTGCTTTGAAGTTCACAATTTCTAAAGCCTCATCAATCTTTGGATCTATGTCATATACTTTCTGTTGAAAGCAAGCTTCAAAAAACTCTCGCACTGTCATATTGAGCTCCTTTGGTGGGATGACTTGGCGCGATGTAGCGATATTAAGTCCTCTCTCAACATGCACGTCCCCTTCAGTTGGCTCAAGCTGTCCATTCATTAACTGAAAGATTGTACTTTTACCAGCACCATTCTGCCCCATCAAAGTCATCTTTGCTCCGCGACGAACAGAAAAATCTACTCCTTGCAAAAGTGGCTGTGTACTCTTATATCCAAATGATACATCGGCGAACCTAACGACAACATTTCCGTTACTCATCTTGACATGATGCCTCTTTTTGAGTCATCAGTCAATGAGGATCTATCAAAAACCGCCTTTTCAGGCGGTTTTTATAAAGTTATAACTATTTTCCCAAGAGTGCTTTCTTTCGCAACGCTGGTTTCATTGCCTTTATCTCAAGCATTCTTTTCTTTGCTGCAAGTCGCTTTGGGCTCTTTTTCGTATACGACACCTTTTTTTTGAGTCCCGTTGCTCGTTTTCCCATACTCTTTTATTATTTACTAATATTATCTGTACATTCATTACGGAAAGATGTTGTTTTAAGCATCAAGCTTTCTTCTTGCAAGTAATTTACCTTTGTCCCGGCGTAGTTCTTTTTTTAGTTTTGCCTCTACTTGTGTTATCGCAACACGAATATCAGGACCTGTGAACGTTGCACGCATTGGTTTTCCTGGTATTTCAATAGTAGCTTCCGCATAGTACACATCCCCTTTCTTGTGATGCGTTGCGCGAGACAGCTCTACTAAGACAAGAATCTCCCCTCCTTTTTCAAAGCGGGCTAAAACTTTTTCCAAAGACCCCAAATGTTTTTCAACATACGACGCAATAGCAGGAGTCTCTTGAAATTTTGTATAACGAGTTTCTATCCTCATACTTTATTATACCTCCTTTTTAAAAAGGAGTACAAGTAAGTAAGATTACTCGTAGGTCTTTCCTGTCATCTGTGGAACATACTCTGGTCCCTTGTTGCGATATCGCTGAGTAAAATCAAGAATTCGTTTTGTGTCTAATACTCCGTCTTCAGATACATCAAACGTATCAAGGCGCATCCATGCGGCGAGCGCAATATCTGTTTCATTTGCTGAGCGTGGGCTTATGATAACGCCAAACTGCCCTTGCAAGGCCTTAAGCAATGTGTCGATGGCTTCTTTGCCAATATCTGGCTTATACGTAATCCATATCCTTCCGTGCTCCAGGCTATGTATAGCTCCTTCGTCTGGCTTTTCACTGTCATACGCGCCATCCCGCAAAGGAGTGGGCCAATGGTTCCCAGAGGTTGGAGGATTGGACTGGTACGCAACACGTGTGCCTTCCTCAACATGCGTTGATCCTTCGCTTGGCATCGCACGCGAATAATCCTCATTTAAAGGCTCTGGAGTCAAGGCCTGAATGCCAAACCATCCTGCTACTACAACAACCCCAAGAGAAATTATCCAGATTGCAAACTTTTTTATCTTTCCTTTCTTTCGATCCTGTGCCTGTCCTTCCCGTCTCTCCTGACGCTGC
>JAQBTT010000008.1 GCA_027624865.1 bacterium | reverse complement strand
GTGGATTGACGGAGAGAGACATTATGATAAGTTGAGGGTGTGCTCGTTGCTTAGAGGGAAGGACGGGAGATCTACCGGATCCCGTAGGCAACAGGTAAGGCCCTGCGCCATTGCGGTAGCCCCTACCCATACCTTGGCACACTTCGCCACAACTGGCAGGTGTGAACGCGACGAGCACCACTACGCACATTCAGGACGAGGACTCTGTCCCCGGCCTCTTTCTTTTATTCATGGTAAGATAATTCTATGGCGAAAAAGAAAAGACTCCTCATTATCGACTCAAACTCCCTTGTGCATCGGGCTTTTCATGCACTGCCTCCCATGAGCACTCCAAAAGGGGAGATGGTAAATGCGGTGTATGGATTTATGCTTGCGTTCTTTAAGGCTATCAATGAGTTTCAACCAGATTACATTGCAGCTACGTTTGACCATCATGCCCCTACAAATAGAGAAAAGAAATTTAAAGAGTATAAAGCAAAGCGAAAGAAAGCTCCAGATGAGCTGTATGGCCAAATTCCCAAGATAAAGGAGATACTCATAGCATTTCATGTTCCTGTGTTTGAGAAAGCAGGGTTTGAAGCAGACGATATTATTGGAACCATAGCAAAACTTGCCCCTCAAAGACAGGCAGTTCCTCCACTGGAAACAATAATTCTTTCAGGGGATATGGATTTACTTCAGCTTGTTGATAAACAAACAAAGGTGCAAGCTATGCGAAAAGGAATTAAAGATTCTGTGCTTTTTGATAAAAAAAAGGTGCAAGAGCGTTTTGGGGTAGGCCCTGAACTGGTTGCAGACTGGAAGGGACTTCGCGGGGACCCCTCAGATAATATCCCAGGAGTTGCGGGAGTTGGAGAAAAGACCGCAACGCACCTTCTTTTCTTACTAGGTTCATTGGAGTCTGTGTATTCTGCATTAAAAGCAAAGGAAGATATTCCTGGTGTTTCGCCAAAGTTGAGAGAAACTCTTTTGAAAGAAAAAGATATTGCTTTTTTAAGCAAGGAACTTGCAACTATTGATAGAGAAGTTCCTATAGATTTCAGTTTGCCAGATCTTTTGTGGCAGGGATTTAGCACAAAAGAGGTAGAGAAAGTGCTACTGAACTTTGGATTTCGAACATTAGCTTCCCGTATTCCAGAGATTGGAGAAAAAAAAGAGAATCAAGAAGTTTCAAAAGAGGATGAACTCACCCAAAAACTCAAGCATTTGTATGAAGAAGGCGTTCTATCAGAGGAGGTGTACGAGATGGAACAAGAGCTTACCCCCGTGCTGCGTATGATGGAAGAAACAGGGATTTTAATTGATAAGAAGTTTTTTAAGAAACTTTCAGGGGAACTTGCAAAAAACTTACAAAAATTAGAAGTGGGCATTATAAAAAAAGCAGGAATTACATTTAATATTAACTCCCCAAAGCAATTGTCTGAGGTGTTATTTGAGAAAATGGGACTTTCTTCCCGTGGGCTTCACAAAACCCCAGGAGGAGTTATCTCCACTGCGTCTGGTGAATTAGAAAAACTTAAAGACGCCAGCCCCATAGCAAGTGAAGTTTTAAAGTATAGGGAACTTGCAAAATTGCAAAATACATACGTTACTCCCTTGCCTCGCCTTGCAGACAAGGAAGGGAGGGTGCACACATCCTTTGATCAATTAGGAGCTGCCACAGGAAGATTATCGTCCGCTAACCCGAACCTACAGAATATTCCCTTGCAGGGAAACTGGGGGAAAAAGATTCGTTGTGGGTTTGTCTCAAAGAAAGGATTCTCTCTTGTTTCTTTTGATTATTCACAAGTTGAGCTTCGCATTGCATCTCACATTGCAGGGGAAGAGAAAATGCAAGAGGTATTCTTGCAAGGAAGAGATATCCACCAGGAAACTGCAGCAGTAGTGTTTGGGGTGAAAGATATGGAGGTCACAGAAGAGATGAGATTTCGTGCAAAGGCTTTGAATTTTGGTATTCTCTATGGCATGGGCGCTCGTGGGTTTTCTCAGTCAGCCGGCATTTCGTATCAAGAAGCAGAGGATTTTATTGAAAACTATTTTGCAAAGTTTCCCCATATTGCGCGGTACATGCAAGATACCATTGAATCAACGAGAGAACTTGGATATGCACAGACTCTGTTTGGGAGAAAGCGCTACCTCCCAGATATTCAGTCCAGTACTCCACATATTCGCGCCGCAGCAGAGCGAGTTGCAATTAATCATCCGATTCAGGGTTTTCAAGCCGATATTATTAAGATGGCAATGGTGCGTATTGCAAAAGAATTGAAATTGCAGCAAGAGGATTGCCGTATGCTCCTTCAAATTCATGACGAATTGTTGTTTGAGATACGCGATGATATAGTAGAAAAACGAGCAAAGGATATAGCATCATTAATGGAAAAAGTAGTTGTATTGAAAGTCCCATTGATAGTAACAATAAAGGCAGGGAAAAATTGGGGAGTTCAAAAAAGTATTTTATGAATCCCGTAGTAGAAATTAGACCTTTCTTGGCCCCGTAGTGAATTTTGGACTTGTTGACACAAACGAAGTTTGGTCCAAAATCTACTACAGGGTTGGCAAATTGCGCCACAAGAGAAATCACAGGTATGGGTACAGTAGATTTTAATATAGAGAACATTATGTTTTACCGAAAGAATATAAGCAATTGTCTAATTTTCACTACAGGATGAAATTTTCTATTCAAGCTGCCGTAATTTTTATCGTCGCTTTGCTGTTTGTAGCTTCTTTGATTTCTGTATATTTTGCAGCCAAGGATGAACAAACATTGCCTCTTGTTCTTGTTGCCGGGGCAAATATTGTAGCTGTTACTTTGCTAACCTTTGTTATCACTAGAGGGATTCTTCGCCCATTAAAGATTATTAGGGGTGTGGTTTCGCGCATAGGGAAAGGAGATATTTCTTTGCGAATGAAAAAAACTGGTGTGCGAGAGATAGGAGAACTTCAAGATGCGTTCAATAGCATGATTACGAGAGTAGAGAGGGCACAGAAAATGAAGACGGAATTTGTTTCTCTGGCCGCTCATCAATTGCGCACGCCCCTTACAGCTATTAAGTGGAGCACTACGATGGCGATGGAAGGAGATGCGGGACCTGTAAGTAAAGAGCAAAAAGAGCTTTTGCAAAAAGCAGCTGAATCAACTGACCGCATGCTTCGTCTGGTTAACGATTTGCTGAACGTGGCAAAGATTGAAGAGGGGCGATACTTAAAGAAATTAACATTGTCTCGTATAGATGATATCGTAAAAGGTATGGTGCAGTCATATCAAGACTTGGCGAAGCGAAAGAGAGTGACTCTTTTGCTGAAAGATGTGAAAGGAGTGATCCCTGAAGTAGTGATGGACGAGGAGAAGATGAGATTGGTGGTGCAAAATCTTTTAGAAAATGCTTTGCACTACACGAGAAAAGAAGGGAAAGTGATGGTGCGCATTGAGCAGAATGCAAAAGAAATACAAGTTTCTATTGAAGATACGGGGATTGGGATTCCCAAAGAACAAGAGGGGCGTATTTTTGAGAAGTTCTTTCGCGCTGCGAACGCACAAAAAGAAGAGGTGGATGGATCTGGACTCGGGCTTTATCTTGCTCGCAATATTGTAGAGGCACATGGAGGGAAGATATGGTTTAAGTCAAAAGAAGGCAAGGGAACTACTTTTGTTTTCTCTCTGCCGCTTACAAGGGGGGTTGAAGAGTTTTTAAACAAAAGGTAAGATATGTAATATGATAAAGATTTTAATCATTGAGGATGACAAGTTTCTAAGAGAGCTCATCGTGCAGAAAGTGAGTGGGGAAGGGTATGAAGCATTAGCAGCTTCAGATGGCACAGAGGGGTTGAAAATAGCACAGGAAGAAAAGCCTAGTCTCATTCTTCTTGATCTTATCCTGCCTGGGATGGATGGGTTTGAAATTTTGCTCCAAATGAAGGCAATGGAGGAAATTAAACATATTCCAGTCATTATTCTTTCTAATCTTGGACAGAAAGAAGATGTTGACAGAGCAGTGGAGCTTGGAGCAAAAGACTATATGATTAAGGCCCACTTCACTCCTGGAGAAATTACAAAGAAGATTAAAGAAGTACTCGCGTAGCTCTCTTGCCCCGTAGCTTAATAATAACCTTTTGAAACTGCATGGAGTATGCTTCTTTTACTGCACGGACCTGAAACGTATAACATAGTAAAACGAGTGTGCGAGCTGAAAGAAGAAGCGAGCTTGGAAGGCAGGCTTATTCAAGATATTGACTGCAAGGAAAGTGATGTGCGAGAGGTATTTTTTAACCTAAACACCTCTTCTCTTTTTGAGACAAAGAAGCTTTTGATTTTTCGTGATGCTTTTGGGGTAAAGGAGTTTGAAGAAAAAGAGGTTCAAGACATTCTTAAAAAAGCAGAACTTCACACCTTGGTGTTTACTGCAACGGGAGTAAAGAAAACAAACCCTTTCTTTGCATTTCTTTTGGTGCATGGGGATAATGAGGAGTTTGTAAAATTAAAGGGAGTAGAATTGAAGCGCTTTGTAGAGGGAGAGATAAAAAAGCAAGGAGGCTCGTTTACGAAAGAAGCGTTGGATGAGCTCCTCTTTTCTTGTGGGGATGATTTGGGATGTCTTGCAAAAGAAATTCTAAAGCTTACGACGTATAAGTATTCCTCAAAAGAAAAAGAAGTAACGAAAGAGGATGTGCAATTACTTGCGGCAAAAGAACTTCAGCCCAAGATTTTTGCAACTATTGATGCTATCGCAACGCGCAATCGAAAGCTAGCAGTACAGCTTTTGTCAAGGCACCTTGCCACGGGAGAGGCTCCACTGCAATTGTTGAGTATGTTTGCTTGGCAATTTCGTACTCTTTTATCTGTAAAAGACTTAATGGAGAGAAGAGCACCAGTTAGTGCGATTGCGCAGAAGCTGAAGCTCCACCCATTTGTACTGCAAAAGAGCCTGAGTGCTGCAAAGCAATTTTCACTAGAGGAGTTAAAAGATGTACACAGGAGAATATTCTCTTTAGATAGAGCGCTCAAGACTGGGAGAGGAAATCCAGAACAACTTTTGTATTTATTTGTGGCAAGCGCTGCTGGGAAAAAAAGCAACGGCCCTAGCCGTTGATTTTCTGAGCAAGCTTCGTTAAGCGAGATTTCTTTCTTGCGGCAGCATTCTTTTTAATAATTCCTCTCTTTGCTGCTTTATCAATTGCTTTATACAGCTGAGGGAGAAGCCGCAATGCCTCCTCCTTTTTTTGGGCGCCAGATAATTTCTTTACTTCTTTTACTACGGCTTTTAGGGCGCTTTTGCGCTTTAAGTTTCTAATTTTTCCTCGCACGTTTTGGCGCAAGGCTTTCTTTGCTGATTTTGTTATTGGCATATAGACTGTTTATCATGTTCCATCCGTCTTGGCAAGATGCAAGCTAGGAGGGGAGTATTTCCTTTTTACTTTTTAGTAAATCACGGATTTCAGCTGCGCGCTCAAAATCAAGGTTTTTTGCAGCAATTTTCATTTCTTTTAAAAGGAGTTTTGGATCATCAAGCCCTGCAAATTCTTTTATAATCTCTTTTTCTTTTTGCGCAAGCTGAAAGTCCCGAATTTCTTTTACAATAGGAGCTGGAGTTATATTATGCACCTTGTTGTATTCTTCTTGAATTTTGCGCCTACGGTCTATTTCCTTTATCGCATTTTTCATGGAAAGAGTTACTTTGTCTGCGTACAGGATAGCTCTCCCTTCTTGGTGCCTTGCTGCCCTTCCCATGGTTTGCACGAGCGTTGTTTCATTTCGCAAGAACCCTTCTTTGTCTGCGTCTAGGATTGCAATGAGCGAAACCTCTGGGAGATCAAGGCCTTCTCGCAAAAGGTTAATACCAACGATAGCGTCCAACTCTCCTTTTCTTAGGCTCGCAAGGAACGCAGGGCGCTCCAAAGTCTTTATCTCTGAATGAAGCCACTCTACGCGAAGGCCCTGCTCCGTTAAAAAGTTTGCAATTTCCTCTGCCAGCCTTTTTGTTATAGTAATGACTAAAGCTCGTTGTCCCCTTGCCTTTAGTTTTTTTAATTCTTTTGTAAGGTCTGTAAGTTGATTTTTGGTTTTCCTAATTTCAATTTGTGGTTCCAAAAGTCCAGTAGGGCGAATAACTTGCTCTACAATGTATTCCTGGCCTTTCTCTTGCATGGCAAGGTCTTGCTCAAATTCTCCTGGGGTAGCTGAAACATGGACTCTTTGTTTTGTTTTACCAAAGAATTCTTTAAAGGTTAAGGGGCGATTATCCAGCGCTGAAGGAAGACGAAATCCAAAGTTAACTAACGATTGTTTTCTTGCTCTGTCTCCTGCTGACATGGCGCGAAGCTGAGGAATCGTAAGATGACTTTCATCCAAGAATACAAGAAAGTTATCTTTGAAATAATCAAGCAGGGTAAAAGGAGGAACTTTTGTAGGACGAAACTCCATGTGACGCGAATAGTTTTCAATTCCATGGCAGTACCCAGTTTCTTCAATCATCTCCAAATCGTAGTTTGTTCTTTGCTCCAAGCGCTGTGCCTCAACGAGCTTGTTTTGTTTTTTCAGCTCAACAAGTCTGCCGGCAAGTTCTTTTCTAATATTTTGCATTGCAATCTTTAATTTGTCTTCAGAAGCAATCCAAAACTTTGCAGGGTATAAAAGATAGGTAGCACTCAGCAGCTGGTATCTTGGTTGTAGGGTATCCTTGCTAATTGCAATGCTTTCTATCATGTCTCCCGCCATCTCTATCTTTACGAGTTCCTTTCCTGTAACAAGATGTATCTCAATGATTTGTCCACGTACGCGAAATGTTCCAGGGGGGAAATCAATATCATTTCGCTGGTATTGAAGAGAGGTAAGTGAGGAGAGAAGCTCCTTTCTTTTCATGGATTGCCCTGGTTGGATTTCCAGCGATACTTTTTGGTATTCTTCAGGAGAGCCAATATTGTAGATGCAAGAGACAGAGGCAATAACAATTGAGTCTGGGCGACTTAAGAGGTCTTGCACTGCTTCGTGCCTCATGCGGTCTATTGTTTCGTTAATCTTTGCATCCTTTTCAATATATGTGTCGGTTGTTGCGATGTATGCTTCAGGTTGGTAGTAGTCATAGTAGGATACAAAATAGTGGACTGCGTTGTTGGGGAAGAACTCTTTAAACTCTTGGTACAGCTGAATTGCCAATGTTTTGTTGGGGGAGATAATAAGGGCGGGCCTTTGCATTTTTTCAATCACCCACGACATTGTTGCGGTTTTTCCCGAACCCGTAACACCCAAAAGCACCTGGTTTTTTGCGCCAGCAGCAAGGTTCGCCGCAAGCTTTTCTATGGCTTGTGGCTGGTCGCCCGTAGGCTTAAAGTTGGAAATGAGTTTAAAATTCATGTAAGATAAACCTATGATTTCTTATATAAGGGGCAAAGTCATAGCTCGTGGTCCAGACTATATCATAACAGAGACTCAAGGAGTAGGGTATAAGGTGCGTGTTGCAGAGAATCGCCTCTCCTCTTACCTTATAGGAGAAGAAACAGAGGTGTACTGCCACTTACATATGAAGCGAGAAGAAACTTTGGAGCTGTACGGAGTGGAATCTTCTGAGGCTTTGGAAGTATTTGAGACTGTAAAGAATATCTCTGGCGTTGGGCCAAAAGCCGCTTTAAATATTGCTTCTTTAGGAACTATGGAGCAGTTAAAAAAAGCAGTTGAAAAAGGAGAGGTAGCTTACTTTACGAAAGTGCATGGTATTGGACTTAAGAAAATACAAAAGATTATTTTGGAACTCACAGGAAAGTTACGTATGATTCAGGCAGAAAAGCCTTCCCTGCAAGATAGTGAGGCTACAGATGCGCTTGTTGCTTTGGGGTTTTCAAGAAAGCAGTCAAGAGAGGCGTTATCCCGCGTGCCTGTGGAAGTTACTGAAACTGATCAGCGTATTAAAGAGGCCCTGAGAATTTTAGGACAGAGATAAGCAGCTGAGAGAAGTACAATCATCTTCCTTCCTGTTTTTTATTCCATAACATGTAAGGTAATTTGTTGACGGATAGTCTTGATGGTATAATTTAAACAGCACCGTAGGAGAAAGTCGGTGCACAAAGGTTCTCTATGCGAGCCCATTAAACGGCAATGGAGGGGCCTATGACTATTGCGCTGGTGTATTCTGTCCGCCTGGGACTGGGGATGAAGGAGGTGATCTTTTTTATACGAGGGATAATCCTTCGAAAGATAATCCTCTAAACCAGGCACTGGCGGGTTGTGTGGACGAAACTTAAAGTGGAGGGCACAAATGACCAAAACTAGACTCTTGGCCATATTGACGGGTTAGACAGTGGTGGCGAGTGAGGGATGTTACTATAACGTCCCTCCCGCCACTTTTTATTTCTTTAAATAATAATGATACGCTAAGAGTAGAGATATCCTTAAACTAAGCTAAGCTAAGGATACGCGTGTATGTTAAACATTGTAAGAAGAATTACCCCATCATTTCTTTTCAGCTGGTACCATTTTATGTGGGCTTTTTTGGGAGCTGTGTTTTATGGATTTCCTGCAAGAGGAATGACTGTTATTGCGGTAACGGGAACGAATGGAAAATCTACTACGGTAGATATGATTTCTCGTATTTTTAAAGAAGCAGGATTTGCATCAGCTTCCATGTCTTCGGTGCGGTTTCAAGTGCAGGATAGAGAGTGGCGAAACAAAATGAAAATGACCATGCCAGGACGCTTTACTATTCAGCAATTCTTGAGCCAAGCAAAGAAGGAAAAGTGCACGCATGTTGTCTTGGAAGTAACATCAGAAGGAATGCTGCAACATCGTCATCGGTTCATCCCATTTAAAACAGCTGTGTTTACCAACCTTTCCCCAGAGCACATTGAGCGCCATGGTTCTTTTGAGAATTACAAAAATACAAAAGGAGGTTTATTCTCTTTGGTAAAAGATACGCACATCATTAATACGGATGACGAACATGCACCATTCTTTTTACAGTTCCCTGCAAAAAAGATATACACATATGGCATATTGCCTAAGCTAAGCTTAGGAGCTCCTAAGCTTAGCTTAGGCGATATGCATATTCAGGCGGAGGAGGTGAGAGAAAATAGAGGGTTTGAGTTTTTAGTGAAAGATGTGCAGTTTCGTTTGAGCTTGCTTGGAGAATTTAACGTGTATAATGCGCTTGCTGCTATGCAGGTTGCCAGATCCGAGGGGATACGATTTAGCATATGTAGTCAGGCGCTCGCAAAGATGACAAGTGTTCCAGGGCGTATGGAGGAAGTTATTTCTTTTCCTATTCGCGTTGTTGTGGATTATGCTTTTACGCCAGCGGCTTTAGAAAAGGTGTATAAGACTTTCAAATCACAAATTACAAACCATAAACCACAAACAAACTCAAAATTTCAAAATCCAAAACTGATCTGTGTGTTGGGAGCTACGGGAGGGGGGAGAGATAGATGGAAAAGACCGGTATTGGGAAAGATAGCTGCTGGTTATTGCGATAAAGTTATTATCACAGATGAAGATCCATATGAGGAAGACCCAGAGAAAATTATGGATGAGGTAATGGCAGGAACGAAGGGAAAGGCAGTGAAGGTGCAAGACAGGAGAGAAGCCATTAAAAAGGCCTTAGAGGAGGCGCAAAAAGGGGATACCGTTGTGATTACAGGAAAGGGTTCAGAAGACTCTATTGCAAGAGCAGGAGATAAAATTCCTTGGGATGATAGGGAGGTGGTTCGTGAAGAATGGACAAAGCTGAAAAGTTATGGTAAGGTTTGAGAGCATAGGTATACTAAAAGCGCAGAACATAACTATATTTTTATGGCAAAATCACCATTCCCAAAAAGCATGCGAAAGAATATTCGTTTGCAAAAAGCCCGTATCCGTAGGGAGGTTTTGGGTATAAAAAAGCAAAAGGAACTCATAGATAAGCTTTACACGGAGCTTTTGCCAAAGGCAAAAGAGGAGAAGGAAAAACCCGCCTCATCGGCAGGTACGCCAGAGAGGCGTAAAGAAAAAGCTACTGTTGCAAAAGAGAAGGTAAAGAAGGCACCTGAAAAAAAGACAAAGGTGGTAAAGGCACCCAAAAAGAAATGAAGATTAATGATATTTATAATGTAGCTATACGCATGGGGCTAAAAGCAAACTGCTTTGCTTTTGGCGGGTTTGCTAGCCCCGAGTCCTTGAGGGGCAATAATGCAAACCCCGGGCCTGCTTTTAAAAACTGCTGAAGGCAAATCGTTTTTCAAAGCAGGTACATTATTTAAAACAAACATTCCTATGAAGATTAATGATATTTACAATTTAGCCATAGGTATGGGTATCGATACTGACGTTCGCACCAAAGAAGAGGTGGCGAAGGTTTTGGAGCGTAACAAAAAGAAATTTGAAAAGCTTTCCACAAAACAAAAAGAAGAATTTGATCAGGAGTCTTTAACAAATCCTTACTCCGATACAAGGGTACTGTATATTGCAGATGACAAAGAGATAAAAAAAGTCATGGTTGGTATTGATATTGAGCCAGCCGAGCTTCTTATTGCAAAGCAACTTGGAGATATTGATTTGGTAATTTCTCACCACCCCACAGGCAGAGCCCTCGCAGATATGCATGAGGTCATGGAACTGCAAGCTGATGTGTATAGTAAATACGGAGTACCAATTAATGTTGGGGAGGCACTTACGAAAGAACGATTAAATGAAGTTGCTCGAGGTGTAAACCCAAGAAACAACTGGCGCACTGTGGATGCAGCTCGCCTCCTTGAAATAAACTTTATATGCTTGCATACTGTTGCAGATAATATCTCAGGAAATTTTGTGCGAGAAAAGATAGACAAAGAAGCTCCTGAGTATATAGAAGATTTAATGAAGATACTTTCAGATATCCCAGAGTATAAGGAAGCTATCGTAAGAGGAGTTGGACCCCGAATATTTGTAGGCAATGGAGAAAATCGATGCGGAAAGATTTTGGTGAATATGACGGGAGGCACTGACCCTTCCCCTAAGATATATGAACAAATTGGGCGTGCTGGAGGTGGAACAGTTGTGGATATGCACGTTGCAGAAGACGCAAAGAAGGAAGCTGAAGCAGCGCATATTAATGTGATTGTTGCAGGGCATATGTCTTCTGATTCTATTGGTATGAACCTTATTCTTGATGAACTCTTAAAGCAGGGAATAGAAACTGTTCCTTGTGGTGGCCTCTTTCGAATCTTAAGATAGGGTAACATAAAGCTATGCTGGGGTTACTGCAAGGTTTTGTGCTATAGTATATTATATGCAAAAGAAAAAACCAAAAGCAAAAAAAGTAGTGAAAAAGAAAGTTGCTGTAAAGAAGAAAGTGGTGACAAAAAAGAAGCCTTTGAAGCCGGGGCACTCTTTGACCTCTCGCCACGGAGGGCTCAAGGTACGTGCCCGCGAAAGACAAGCAGTTGTCTCTCGCCCAATTGGGAGGGTCTCTCATTATTTTGATAAAATTAAGGTAGCTGCTATTAAATTAAAAGCTCCTCTTAAAAAGGGTGATACTATTCGTATTGAAGGAGGGACTATGACTGTTAAGGTGAAAATCTCTTCCATGCAAAAAGATCACAAACCCATTGCCTTGGCAAAGGCAAAAGATGAGATTGGAGTTAAGATTTCAAAAGTAGTTCGTGAAGGGTATCGCGTCTTCAAGGCATAGAAAATTAGCTTGATTAAGGGTGGTATAAACAACATGATCACTAAAAGGTTTCACCATATTCTCGATTTGGAAAACTGCAATGCTAACATTGAAGACCGCGAAGCGTTAAGGAATTTTGTTGAAAAAATTGCTGCCTCAATAGACATGAAAATATCAGAAGGACCAATTGTGGCAGAAGGCGTTCAGGAGAACCCCGGCCTAAGCGTATTAGCTATTATTGATTTTTCGCATATTTCTATACATACCTTTGCTAAATATAGGGAAGCTTTAGTAGATGTATTTTCTTGTAAGGAGTATGACAGAGAAAAAGTATTGGCAATCAGCAAGGAATTCCTTGCCACTCCTGAAACAAAAATTCGACACAAAGAAGTTTGGTGGGGCTAAATAAGACAGAAGGAACAAAGTGGCGTATAGGCAATGAACAATAGTTTTCTGTTAGCACTTTCCACCTTGGTAGGGACCATTATTGGTGGCGGTATCTTTGGAATTCCCTATGTTGCGGCAAAGAGCGGGTTTTTGCCCGCTGTTTTTTATTTTGTGGTTTTGGGGCTTGCCGTAATGCTTTTACATCTGTTCTTTGGAGAAGTGTGTTTGAGAACAAAAGAGAAGTTTCGCTTAATAGGGTATACGAGAAAATATCTTGGCAAAAAGGCAAGCTGGCTTGCTATCTTTTCCACCTTGTTTGTCGTAGTGGGATCTCTTCTTGCCTACATTATTTTAGGAGGTAACTTCTTGCATATTGTTTTAGGAGAAGTAATTCCTCTTTCCAGCGGTGTGTTTTCTATGATTTTTTGGGCAGTGCTTTCGCTCTTTATCATTCGCGGAATTCAGTTGATAGCAAAAGCTGAGCTTGTAATGAATATTGCCTTGTTTGCTGGAATTTTTCTCATATTCTTCTTTACTGCGCCACACGTAAACTTAGAAAACTTTTCCCTCATCAACACAGATAACATCTTTTTGCCCTACGGAGTTATTTTGTTTGCATTGGTAGGGTGGGCTGCAATACCAGAGATTGCAGACTTCTTTAAAAGGAAGAAAGAGAAAAGAACCATTGATAATCTTGTTGTTGTAGCAGGAATTGTTACCGCCCTTTTGTATTTTGTGTTCTCGCTGTTTGTGGTTGGAGTTTCAGGACAAGAGACATCTTATGATGCTCTGCAGGGATTAATCCCATTTTTGGGAAAAGAGGTGATTGTTTTGGGGGCCTTATTTGGATTAGTTGCGATCGCAGCTTCTTTCTTAGTTCTGGGGAACTATCTTAAAAACTCCCTGCGATACGATTTTCATCTTCCATATATTTCTTCTGCGAGCATTGCAATTATTGCTCCTGCTGCCCTCTTTTTGCTTGGACTTCGTGAGTTTATCTCTGTCCTTGGGATTGTTGGTCTTGTTCTGGGGGTGGTGGAGGGCGTCCTTATTGTTGCAGTGTTTTTGCAAGCACAAAAGAAGGGGACGCGAGAACCAGAATACAAGCTTCGCCTCCCTTTCTTTGTTCCCTATCTTGTAGCCTTTGTCTTAGTAGGAGGAGCCATAGCACAATTATTCTTTTTCTATGGTAGATAATATTTTAACAATTATTCTCTTTGTACTTTTGCCTATTTTAGTTATTGGAGTTGTGCTTTTGTATCAGTTTTCACCAATACTGCAAGGGTAACTATATATGAGGCAGTATAATCGTATGCATCTTTTAATTTCAGGACGAGTGCGGGGGACAAAAGCCAACTGCTTGGCTTTTGGCGGGCTTGCGCGCCCCGAGTCCTTGAGGGGCGGAATTATGCGAGCCCTGGGCCTGGCTTGCGGCACTGCGGAACGCAAGTTGGGCCGAAAGCCAGGTACATTATGAAAAAAATGATTCGTATCCACCTCTTAATTTCTGGGAGAGTTCAAGGTGTTCTCTTCCGCCAATCTGCAAGAGAAAAAGCTTTGGAGCTTGGTGTAACTGGCTTTGCAAAGAATTTACTGGACGGTAAAGTTGAAATTATAGTTGAGGGGCCAAAAGAAAAAGTAGAGGAGTTTGTTAAATGGACAAAAGAGGGACCTTCTCTTGCGAGGGTAGATAATAGCGAGATGGCAGAAGAGAAATACACTGGAGAGTTTGATGGCTTTGTGGCTCGAGAATTTGGGTTTTAATGTTCTTGTAATTGTGATTTTCCAAAACTCCACCGCTACGTAGTGGTGGAGTTTCGGCTTTTAAGCATGCGCGAGATGTCTTTATATATTTTTGATTTTTGGTCAAGTTTTTTCAGAGCGTTGCTGATTTTCTCTGCTTGCTTTTGATTTGCAGTTTTAACTATTTCTTCAACAATCAGCTGCGGCCAGAACATCATAGGATATCTTCGTTTAAGCTTGTCCCAGTCCGACTTTTCGTAGTGCGACAAAAATGTGTTCTTGGCCGGGTTTTTTGGGGCGCGTTTTTCCACAAGCCGAAACCCTTCCCCAGACTCCGCAAGCCACGCGGCAACTTTTGCAATGGTGCTTTGACTTACGCGGAGAGATTCCCCAATAGTGTCGTAGTCCTTCCCGTTAAGAAGAAGCTTTGCAATGCGTATGCGTTTTGCAAGCATGATGGTTTCTGAGGGAGTAAGAAGATCTGTTAAGAGCTCTACCGCTTCGTTTGTGGTGTTGACGGCGCAGAGAGCATCGCAAAACTCACCTAAAAGCTCATGCTGAGTCTCTTTTGATAATGTTGTATATTTTTTCATACACATGTATTTTATCGTAGTATAAAGTGAGTGTAAACTTCGCCGCTACGTAGCGGCGAAGTTTACGCTGATTTGTTGAGGGTATTGGTGGAATAAAATAAATAAGAGAGGCGTGTTCTTGTGGGAACGCCTCTTTTGGATACGTCTTTGTTTTGTGCCCCGATAACCTTTAGGCTGTTATGGTTTTGCGGCCGGCGGCTGCGAGATAGTCCTTGCGAGCGTAGTCGAAAAACTCGGGTGTAACAGCATAGGGGAACTCTGTGGAGCGTGCCGCGGTATGGATGCCAAACACCGTGGCTCCCCTGCTCTCGTAATCCACAATATCCTCTCTCGCAGTGATATTTGGCCCGCAGCCGATGCCCCCTGTCGCCATAATTTGAATGGGGCTGTTATTCCCAAGTAAGGCTTTGATGCGAGTCACCATTCCTTGAGCGGGGTCTTTGGCAAGAAAACCACCCCCAGAAGCAGGACCGCCGAGCCGGAATATGCCGTGTTCGTTGGTTGGATGGTATTGGCCCATGGCATTGATGGCTTCAATTATATCAACACCTACTTCACTTAAGACCCCTACCACCTCTTTAAGGAGGGAAGGAAGGGGAATGTAGGGAAGTTTCACTCCAATCACGGCATTTGGTGCTGCTTGTTTAACAGCGGTAAGAGCTTCTCTGGTTGCTTCTGGGCTAAAGCAGAGGGGTTCCACATCAGTGTTTGCGCAACTGATGTCTGCAAAGATTATCTTTATATTGGCGTTGTGGCATATCTTTGCAGCCTGTCCAAGTTCTTGTGCGGAGAACCCTGCGATGTTCATTGCAAGAACTTTACCGCAGTCCGCAACCAGATGATTTTGTTCGAACAGGTGATCTTCGTACCACTGCTCCCCATATTTTTCCGGAAGGCCCATTCTGTTGTAGGAGATTCTGATATCGTTCTCCTCGTGTACGAAAAGTGTTGCTGGGATACCACCTGGGTTTCCTTCACGTAGGGGTAAGAGCATTGCGCCAAACAAAATGATTTGAAGAGAAGTTCCCAAGAGTGGTGGGAGATCGTCCCAGTCCTTTAAGGTACCCCCTGCATTCACAATGAGCGGGTGCTCAAATTCCCTGTTTCCGAGCCGGATTGTTTTTGGCATGATATTTGCCTCCAAAGAGCTGAATCTAGTCATGGTCTTCATGTCATGTAAGGGATTTGCTGTCAATTTGACTTTCTGGTAAACTAGATAGTGTCTAGTTTACCAGAAAGTCGGTTCTTCCCGTGGCGGAAATATTAAAACCGAGGGGTTTTAAAAGAGTGGGGTCGGGAGGAACCGTGTGATCGTTTCCTGGTATGATAGGAAGCGCAGGATATGAGAAGGATTGTTGCGGGAATACAAAGAAAACAGATGATGCAGAACATGCCCAATGCCTCTTTGGGGGTTTTAACTATGCTCATTTCCCTTGAGCTGGGTTTTGCTTTATTGGCAGGGTACTTTGTAGCTCGCTTTTGTGCGGGGGAAAAGACCTCAGAGAGAGGCCGTTTTCCTTCTCTGGCATTTGATATGGGGGATTGGAGAGTACATCTTCACCACTGGTTGATTTTTTCAGCCATTCTTGTTACAGCTGTCATAGCCAACTTCTTTATTGTGGCGCCTTTTGTATTCTATGGATTTTTGGGTGGAGTTATCGCACAAGGAGTGCTGTACTACGATGATTGGCCGCGCGTGATTGTTCGCCAGCCAAAGAACACATGATCTTGCATGGTTTCTTTGCACGCTTTAAAGCAGGGGTGTATATCGGAGATTTTATATATGGAGCAAACGATGGAATCGTGACTACATTTGCTGTGGTTGCGGGAGCCGCAGGAGCACTACTGTCTCCTGGCATTGTTATTGTACTCGGGCTTGCTTCCTTAGGGGCAGATGCTTTTTCTATGGGAGCCTCTAATTTCCTGGCGATTCGTTCTGAAAAGGAACTTGAGAAAAAGAAAAAACTACAAAGCAATGAAGAGATTTCTTTCAGTGATGTAGTTGCTCCACTACAACACGGAGTGGTAACCTTTACAGCTTTTATGGTAGCTGGAGTGGCCCCTCTTTTCCCTTACCTACTTGAGATGCCAAGCTCTCAGCAGTTCTTTGTCTCTGGTGCGCTAGCTGCTGGTACTTTTTTTGTAGTAGGAGGTATTCGCACTTTTATCACTGGAGGAAATTTTGTAAAAGCGGGCCTTGAAGTGCTTTTGGTAGGAGGAGTTGCAGCAGGGGTTGCCTATACAATTGGTTGGGGTGTAAAAACAATGTTTGGAGTTATAATATAGTTATGGAAGTGATTCTCGTTGCAGGATTTATAGGAGGAACCATACGGGGACTAGTAGGATACATGAAGCATAAGTATTCTTATAAAGATGTTGGTTTCTCTTTGCCAAGCTTTGTTTCCACCATATTTATTGCAGGAAGCATTGGTGTGGTAACAGCAATCACAGTGCGAGAGTTGGGATTTACTTTTTTGGGACTTCCCTTAACTCCTGCCATGGCTCTTATTATTGGGTATGCTGGGGGCGATTTCTTGGAAAATATCTGGAAGATTATTACAAAAAATCCACAGATGTATTCTTTCAAAAAGCCATGAGCATTGAGTATTTTAAGCAAAAGTATGGGTATGAGGTGGAGGGAATATGGATGCCAAGAGTAACTGCCATTACCTCACTTACGTCAAGGCCATTTTTTGGTGCAAGTTACCGCTCAGCAGATTGGGGGAACGAAGTGCACTCTGCTGTTGAGAAAATCTTAAAAGGAGAAGCAAAGGACTCACAAGAAAAGATTGAGCCCACGCTTGTTGCGTTTGAAAAGTGGAGAAAAGAGTATGATGTGCAGATTGTGAGTCCTGCAGACATTGAACTTCGTGTGTATGATTTTGAGAATGGGTATGCAGGAACCATAGACATGGTAGCTGAGGTGCAAGGGAAAAGAGGGATTATAGATTTAAAAACCGGAAACAGCATAAGGAGTGAACATTCTTTGCAAACCGTGGCGTACTTAAATGCATACAACAAAGGAGCTACTAAAAAGCTTCAGGCGCAAGCAAGATGGATCCTGCGCATTGACCAGTATGAGGAATGTAAGGGGTGTTTAGCTAAAAAAAGCGAAAAGAGCGGAAAGGAACGAATTTCAGAAGGGAATGAATACTGTAATCATCAATGGTCTTTTGCGCGAGGGGAAACTGAATTTGTGGAGCTTGAAGATACGCAAGAGGACCTGCGAGCATTCCTTGCAGCAAAGGAGGTATGGGAGTGGTACCATCGAGCAGCTCTAAAAAAAGTTGCAAACTACCCTAAAAACAGTATGCAAAAAGTATTAATCTAATTATGCAAAAAACTCTTGGGTTTATTTTACTTGCAGTAGGGATTGGCGTTATTGGCTATTCACTTTTTTCTTCCTATCTCATTTTTACAGGAAGTAATGATGCACCAGAGATTTTTCCGATAGTAAAAGAAAAGACTGCAAGCCCTAATGTTTCTGTAGGTTCTCTTGAGGATTTGCAAAATCAGCTTCCTGATTTACTCGGTCAGCAATTAAGTGGACTTTTGCCAACTGGAGCTGTGCCCCAAATGTTAAATTTTGGTCTGTGGTCTATGTTTGCAAGTCTTCTTTTGTTTGGAGGTTCGCTCATAGCTGGCATTGGAGTAAAGTTGGTGAAATGAGATTGGTTGTTGATTTTCATATTCATTCTCGGTTTGCAAGAGCTACCTCAAAGAGAGTGAATCTTGAAAGCCTGGACGAATGGGCACAAAAAAAAGGTATTTCTGTAATGGGGACAGGAGACTTTACACACCCTTTGTGGTTAAAGGAACTTAAGGAACAGTTGGAGCCTGCTGAACAAGGTCTGTATAAGCTGAAACCCTCCTTCGCTAAAGCTACGGAGGGCAAGGGGGGAGGAGAAACTCGCTTTGTTTTTACTAGTGAAATTAGTTGTATTTATTCAAAGGGAGGAAAGGTAAGAAAAGTTCATCTTATCCTAGTAGCCCCTTCTTTAGATGCAGTAGAGAAGATAAATACACAGCTTGCAAAGATTGGGAACATTGCATCTGACGGAAGACCTATTTTGGGCCTAGATGCAAAGGAGGCAGTGAGAATCGCACTTGAGGCTGACCCTACTTCTTTGGTAGTGCCTGCTCATTGTCTTCCGTCAGGAAGCCTTGTTCATACAAAGAATGAACTGACAAAACCAATAGAAGACATTAAAGAAGGTGATCTGGTTTATACTCATCAGAATCGATGGAGAAGTGTTACAAAAGTATTCAAGCGTCCTTACAAAGGAAAGTTATATAGGGTTCGCCCTTACTATTTTCGTGAGGGTTTAAGCACCACGCCAGAGCATCCCTTTTATGTTCTAAAAACACAAAAACACTGTAAGTGGCAGCATGGGTTCTGTCATCCAAGTTGTTCTGGAAGGAGTCACTGTTGCAAGAAACATCAAGCAGCAAAGGAAAATTTCTCTCCAAAATGGATTTCTGCAGAGCAGCTTGAGAAGGGCAATGTGTTGCTTTTTCCGCGTTTTCCTAGAACAAAAGATATACAATTTGTAGCTATTAAAGAGCATTTGGTATCACCATCTTTCTTTGGCGGTAGCTTTTCAGAAAGTAAGATTCAAGAGGAGGTTGAAGAAGTGAGGCAGACGATTACCATGACTGGTACGCGAACAAAGGAAATACCAGCTATGCTTGCTGTAGATAAGCACTTTTGTCGACTTGTAGGATATTTTCTTGCAGAGGGAAGCGTAGGGAGAGATCTTATCTCTTTTACTTTCGCAGACCACGAAACAATGTACCATGCGGAAGTTCGAAATCTTGCACAGAAAGTATTTGGAATTCTGCCAAGTAAAGAAAGAACAAAAGAAGGTAGCCTAGAAATTATCTATTATTCAAAGATTCTTAAAGAATTGTTTGCATCCTTCTGCTACGAGGTCGGAGCAAATGAGCACCGCGCTTTCACAAAGATGCTTCCTCAATGGGCGTTGGAACTTCCTACAGAAAAACAAGTAGAGATTCTGCGTGGATGGTGGCGAGGGGATGCGGGCTATACGTCCTCTCGTTCTTTGATGAATCAAATGAAAATACTCTTTCTTCGACTTGGGATTCTTCCTTCAATTTATGTCGATGATGTCAGTAAACACAAGGCGCGCGGTAATCACTTTTACGGGAACCGAGAGATAGAGGCTCGATATGATGGTTTTGCCATGACCAACCTGGCATTTTTTGAAGATCGCTATAATCTTCAAGAAGAGCCTGAATTTAGCAGGTTTATTCCGAAAACGTCTATACGACATGGATGGCTTGATGAAAATTATGTATATCTACCGATTCGAGATATCGAAACGACAGACTATAACGGAGAGGTCTACAACTTAGAAGTAGAAGAGGATAACTCTTATACAAGTGAGTTTGCGACTGTACATAATTGTTGGACGCCGTGGTTTTCTGTGTTTGGCTCAAAGTCAGGATTTAACTCTTTGCAGGAATGTTTTGATGAATATACAAAATATATCTATGCTATTGAAACTGGACTATCTTCCGATCCTCAAATGAATTGGAGATTATCTGCCTTAGATGACATTACTCTTTTGAGTAATTCAGATTCACATTCCCTAGAAAAGCTTGGGAGAGAGGCAAATGTTTTTGATACAGAGCTTAATTATTCTGGTATAAGGGAAGCTATCGTCACGAAAGACCCAAAGAAATTCCTCTACACCATTGAATTCTTTCCTGAAGAAGGGAAGTACCACTATGATGGACATCGACTTTGTAATGTGGTAATGAGTCCGGAGCAATCAAAGAAACAAAAGAACATGTGTCACGTATGCAAGAGGCCCTTAACTATTGGGGTACTAAATAGAGTAGCAGAGCTTGCAGATAGAAAGGAAGGAGCGCATCCAAAAGTTGTTATCCCGTATAAGTCGCTCATTCCTTTGCAAGAAATTATCGCAGACGCTATGCACCAAGGAGTTGGCACCAAGAAAGGGAAAGCAGAGTATGAGAAGCTTATTGAGCGTTTTGGCAATGAGTTTGCCGTGCTCTTGGATGCAAAGGAAGAGGATCTGGAGTCAGTAACCTTGCCAGAAATTGCAGAGGGCATTATGCGCGTTCGAGAGGGGAAGGTAACGATTGAGCCTGGGTATGATGGGGAGTATGGAAAAATTAAGATTCTTTAAAACAAGCAAGGTATTGCTGCGCAAAAGGCCTTGCTTTGACACTTTCTGTTCTTTTTGTACAATGTCTCTATGAACGATATTCTAAAATATGAGCCTATCCAGCGCTTTTTAAAGGGGGTTGGAGAAGATGTTAAAAAGTACTTTGGCAAAGATCCTGGGTGTATTGTCTATTTGCAACCCAATGGTATTTGGTATGCCTTAGCACTGCACAAATGGCTTTCTTTACAAAAGAAAAATATCACATTGCTTGCTATGCAAGACGATGCAGCAGATTTAAATGAGAAAGAGGTGCGAGGTAGAAAAGTGTTAGTGGTTGATGGAGATGTTGTTACTGGGAAGGCGTATAAAAGATCTATGGAGGGTTTGCGTCAAAGGAAAGAAAAGCTGAAGATTAAAGATGTAAAGTTTGCAACGTATATTGACCGCCAAGATTTAGCTGACTTCTCTGTTTGGAAATATACCCCAGAGGCAGTTTGGCAATTGGATCGATTTGATGCAAAGGACTTGCAAATCATCTCTTTTTTGGCAACAGATGGGAGAATGTCTTTTGCCAAGATAGGTCAGAAAGTTCGCTTGAGCGCGGTTTCTGTGAAGAATCGGTTTGATTCGTTAAAAGAACGCTTGTTAAGAGTAAGAGCTGTTTTGAATATTGATCAGCTATACACTATGGCAGCTCACCTTGAGATTGAAGGGGAAGAGAAAGCTATATCTGCATTGGTAGAGAAGTTAGAAAATCGACAAGAGGTGTATCATATAGCACGAGTTACTGGGCAGTATAACCTTTTGATAAGCTTTTTAGGGAGAAACTTAAAAGACTTGGAGCTCTTGGTGGAAAAAGAAGTTCGAAAAACGCCCGGCATCAATAGTCTCCGGGTTTCTATTGGAGAGATCCCTCATTTTCCAAAAACTATTTTGCCAAGGCTCTAGCAAGGCCTTGACAGCATTATTTACAATAGTATAATTAAATATACTTAGGGCTTTAGAAACCGAAGCAAGTTACTCGTTTTGCTTCAGTTTCTAAAGAGCTAAAGGGTAAATACTATTGACATGCTATTGACAAAGAATCTTGCAAAGTATATAGTGGATATCTAAAGGATAGTATAAGGATTTTAGATTTTACATGAGTAACACATACCAAGAAAATACATTTATCACTTTAAAGTCTATTAGCATTTTGGCCTTGGTTTTGGCAATTATTGCATCAAAAAATATTAGGAGCTAGATTTACTGACAGCGAGAGAGTTCAACAGGTCGTATCAATAAATCTGGCCCCCAGAAGGACCAGTTTTTTTTCACCATAAGGTAATTTAATATAAGATAATGATTCAAGAAAAATACTACGTTACAAAACAAGGACTGCAAAAGATTGAGAAAGAGTATCAGGAGCTTTTGGAGTTTAAGAAGAAAAAGACCACGGGAGACGTGCCAAGTAGTTGGCATTCAGAAGAGGTGAATCCAGATTACCTTGCTTTTCAAGAAGATATGAGTTTGCTTGAGGCAAAGCTAGGAGAGCTTGAGTTTATCTTAAAAAATACTGAGATTATTAAAATGCCCAAGGGGAAAGGGCGTGAGCAGATTAGTCTCGGGGCAACTATTACAGTGGATTTAGGAGGAGAAATTGATGAGTTTACGATTGTGGGGACACTAGAAGCTGATCCTCTACAAAAAAGAATTTCAAATGAATGTCCTATTGGGAGCGGGCTATTAGGAGCAAGAGTAGGGGATGTAGTGAAGGTAACAACCTCTCTGGTAAACCACGATTGCAGGATTATGAAAATTAAGTACCACTAACGCAATGACGGAAGCATTCCTGAGTTTTTCTGATGGGCACAAAAATCTCTCCGTAAAAGAAGAAAAACTT
The DNA here is from genome assembly GCA_027624865.1 of bacterium. Classification (GTDB taxonomy): domain Bacteria; phylum Patescibacteriota; class Minisyncoccia; order Minisyncoccales; family UBA10102; genus 01-FULL-49-22b. The sequence continues at coordinate 1,547 of JAQBTT010000008.1, read as the reverse complement.
GTTCAAAAGCTTACTGAAGCGGCAAAGATTATAGCCGCTCTTTATGTCAAGCAGAAAAACTCTCGTTATCCAGGGGCTAATTTTTATCCGCACGATACAACAAAAGAAGAGATTGAAAAGGCAGCAAAGAAGAACCCTGCTCTTCTCAGCCCCTATACTTTTGTGGAACGAAAAAAGGGGAAGCTTGTTGCTATTCCTTATCATGTGAAGTTTAAAAAAGAGGTTGGACAGATTGCAAAGGTGTTGCGAGAAGCTATACCGTTGACCACAGATAAAAGGCTGAAAGTGTATTTACGAGCACGTGCAGAAGATTTTCTTAAGGATAATTATGATAAGAGTAATGTGTTTTGGTTAAAGACCGAACAGTCAAAAATCGGGATTGTGATAGGACCTTTTGACCGGTATCTTGATAAATTGTTTTTTCAAAAGCGAGCATATATGGCATGGGTTGGGGTGTTGGATAAGGAGACGACAGAAGAGATGGCTAAGTTTAAGGACCTTATTTTAACAAGCGAAAGGATATATCTCCCTGGATCAAAGCGCGCAAAGATTACTAAGGTAAACATCAGGATAGAAGATACTTTGTTTTTTTCTGGGCTGATAGCAGATTTTGTTTTTGTCGGGAATAACCTCCCTTCTTCAGCTGATATTGACCTTATTAAAAAGCATGGCACCATTTTTACCTTGTTTAAACCAACGCTTGCTTGGAGATTCGATAACTGGCTTCTCCCTATTTTCCGTCAGGTCTTTACTCTCGAAACTCAACGGAAATATCCTGTCAATGAATTAAAACAAGCATTTATAAAAACCTCAGTACTCCACGAATCATGTCATTCACTTATGAGGTATGAAGATGCACCCGAGCGACTCCAGGAGCTTTTTCCTTATTTTGACGAATTGTTTACCGATCTTTTGGGTATTAAGGGGTGCGGGACTTTAATTTTAAAAAATGCTCTTACGGAACGTGAGCTGGAGCTTATTACAATCGCTACTATCTGTCATAGTATTTATTTTTTCACATCGCTTCCCCTGCGACCTCACCTGGATCCATATGCAACGGGAGCTGGAATGATTCTTGATTTTCTCTTAAAAGGAGAGGCCTTGGTAAAACGTACCAATGGATTTTATCTTGATCCTTATCGAGCTCTTATTGCTATTAACCAACTTACTTCTATTATTGAATATTACATTGCATTGGGGAATTACCAGGAAGCAAAGGAGTTTTTGAAAAAGTTTATTCCAAATAAGGTATTTGCTCCTCTCAAACCCTATCTTAAGGGCATCCCAAAAGGTAAGAATTTTCGTTGACAAGAGAAGAAAAAGAAGTATAATAAGGCTGTCTTTCTATCATGAATATAAAGGCGTGTTCTTTTAAGTTTAAGGACTCTATTCTCTCTAAGTGTACGGAATCGTCGTACACGGCGGTGCTGGTGGGACCTCTCCTCGTGCGAGGAGAGGAGTAAAAAATGCCGCTATGAGTGGTAGGAATATTCTCCGGGATGGAGGATCGGGCCTAGAGGCGGCAATAACTGCGGTAGTGCACATGG
>JAQBTT010000007.1 GCA_027624865.1 bacterium | reverse complement strand
AAAACATGCAGCGCAAAGAACCTCTCCTTACCGGCAATATATACCACGTAATGAGTAAAAGCATCGCGGGTTATTCTATTTTTAGTTCCGAGAAAGAGTACGCGCGCATGCTTCAGATACTTAGGTTTTTTTCCTATGGAGAAAAACTTCCGCAATTTTCCAAATTCATCACCTATCCTGCTATCCAAAAGCAAGGCTTTGAACAAGCGCTGCAACAATTGACAAGCAAAGAAAACAAACTAACCCAGACTCTTGCCTACTGCCTTATGCCTACCCATATCCACCTTATTTTAAAACAATTAAAAGATAACGGCATCTCGATTTCCATGGGAAATACACTTAACGCTTATGCGCGATATTTCAACACAAAACACAAACGCCAAGGTCCACTCTGGGCGGGTCGTTTTAAGAATGTTCCTGTAGGCTCAGATGAACAACTTTTACATTTAAGCAGGTATATCCATCTCAATCCCGTAACTGCCGGACTTGCTAACAATGCTGCACAATGGGAGTACTCGTCCTACTCAGAATACGTAACACCAGATAAAATCTTGTCCCCTCTCTGCGATTTTAGAAGCTTTATTAACGAACCTCCTGCGACTTATCGCGCGTTCGTTGCTGACCAGGCTGGCTACCAGCGAGAACTGGCAAGAATAAAAAAGCTGGCAATAGAATAGCCAACCCAACCAACTTCGCACCCCCGGGGTGCGAAGTTGGGGTGCGAAGTGGGTAACTTAGCTAGACTAAGTTTTACAGCCCTAAAAATGTTCTGAGCGTTGAAGATGGAATAACAAAAATATTACCTTGCAGGTCAGCGTCCACAAGACCAACCACCCTGCCCTCAATATCAAACACAGGGGAGCCATCAACATTTTCCTTTTCCACAATTGAAGTTACCAAAGCGTTTTCCTTAATCCTTTTTATAACCCCCGTATTTACAATCACAGTACTTTTCTTATCTTCAATAACTTTTGCCAACAATATTACTCGCTCTCCAAGATTAACTCCCCCATTCTCAATAAAACCAGTTGTTTTAAGTCCTGTATCTTCTATTTTCAACAGCGCAAGATTATTTGCAACGTCACGCTTTAAAATTTGCGCTGGTAAAGGATCCTTCCCCTCAGAGTGCACCGTAACCTTAAAGCCAGCTGGAACCAGGGAAGATAACGTAACAATCAAACCATCCAAAGTATACACAAGGCCAGAACCTGCTCTGGCGCCAGAACTTTTTATGGCAACTACAGTATCTTGCACTATGTTGATTGTTTTTTCTATCGCCTCATTCTCACGAACAAAAATCTGCTCTACTGGAGCTATCACCTGAATTCTTGCGTTCCAATCTTTCAAAAACTGCCAGCTTGCAAATGAAGTGTTTGCTGAAAGCGAAGGCAACAAAAAAGCCTGGGCCCATAGGCCCCCGCCAGCTCCAATTAAAAACAGGAGTAAGAATATAAGGATTTGTTTTGGCATTTAATGTGCTATTTTTGCAAGCTTTCGCTTTGATGAAACTTTTAGCAAATCCATGGAGCTTAAAAGGACAATCTCTTTATCTTCCACATCTACTCGTATCTTTCCTCCGGATTGTACTTCTCCTGCAACAATCTTCAAAGACAAAGGATTGAGCACCTTTCGAGCAATTACTCTTTTTAAAGGACGAGCTCCCAAATTAGGATCAAATCCTTGCTCTGCTAAAAGCTCTTTCGCCTTTTCTGTAACGTCCATGCCAATCCCCCTCAAAGAAACTCTTGCCCCCACCTTAGCTAATTCCAGCTCCACAATCTTTTTAATTTCCTCTTTTGCCAAGTAGTCAAAAATAATAATTTCATCAATACGGTTTAAAAACTCTGGACGAAACTCTTCCTTTAAAGCTGCCATAACCTTCCCTTTCACAGCGTTCTTCTTTTCATCCACATTATCTCCCATAAATCCAAGGGGGGACATTTCAGCTATGTGCTGGGAACCAACGTTTGAAGTCATGATGATAATAGCGTTTTTAAAAGAAGCGACTCTTCCTTTCGCATCGGTAAGACGCCCATCTTCCATTATTTGCAAGAGCACATTAAACACCTCGGGGTGTGCTTTCTCAATTTCATCAAACAAAACAATGGAGTAGGGGCGTCTCCTAATTTTCTCAGTTAGCTGGCCTCCTTCCTCGTGTCCCACATACCCTGGAGGGGAGCCAATCATGCGAGAAGTAGTATGACGCTCCATGTACTCTGACATATCCATACGAATTAAAGCATTTTCATCGTTAAATAGAAATTCAGCTAATGCTTTTGCAGTTTCGGTCTTGCCTACTCCAGTTGGCCCTAAAAACAAGAAAGAACCCAAAGGTCTATTCTCCTCAGACAACCCAACTCTATTTCTTCGAATGGCGTTTGAGATAGCAACCACTGCCTCTTCTTGCCCAATAATACGACGCTTCAATGCGCCCTCCATCTTTTCAAGTTTCTTTGCTTCCTCCTCCATTAAACGCATAACAGGAATTCCAGTCCAGCGCGCAACCACATTGGCAACATCCTCTTCCACCACCTCTTCTTTCAAAAGCGGATTGGTCTTTTGAAATCTTATCAACTTTTTCTCTTCTCCTCGAAGCTTCTTCATAAGATCAGGAATTGTTGCATATTTTATCTTAGCTGCCTTTTCTGAGTTCCCTGCTGTTTGTTCCCGCTCCACCTGAAATTTTGCACCCTCCAAATTCTTTTTAATATCTTTGATAGCGTCAATAACTTCCTTTTCTGACCTCCATTTTGACTCAATCCCCTTTGCCTTTTCCTGCAAGTCAGCTAGGGCCCGAACATTAGCCTTTATCTTTTTGTCTTCAACTCCTTCTGCCAAAAATGCTGCCTGTTCAATTTCAAGCTTTTGAATCTCTCGATTTAAAGAATCAAGTTCTGCGGGTTCAGATTCCATTTCCAATCGCAAAGAAGACATAGCCTCATCCATTAAGTCCACTGCTTTGTCTGGCAAAAATCTATCTGAAATATACCTTGCTGCCAAGTTTACTGCAGATACTAGTGCAGAATCTTTAATCTTCACCCCATGGTGCAATTCATACTTTTCCTTAATTCCTCGTAAAATGGAAACTGCATCTTCAATACTAGGCTCTGCAACTAAAATAGGTTGAAACCGACGCTCCAGAGCAGGATCCTTTTCAATGTATCTTTGGTATTCCTTCAGCGTAGTAGCTCCAATTGCCCGAAGTTCCCCACGTGCCAAAGCTGGCTTTAAAAGATTAGCAGCATCAATAGCTCCCTCTGCTGCTCCTGCTCCTACCAAGGTATGAATCTCATCAATAAATAATAGATACTTTCCTGCTGCTCTTTCCATTTCTTTTAAGAGAGCCTTGATGCGGTCTTCAAACTCACCTCGATACTTTGTCCCTGCCACCAACGCTCCAAGATCCAAGGCAATAATTTCCTTTTCTTTTAAGGACTCTGGAATATCTCCTTTTACAATTTTTTGCGCTAGCCCTTCTACCACTGCAGTCTTTCCAACTCCAGCCTCTCCGATAAGGACTGGGTTATTCTTTGTTCTACGTGAAAGGACCTGCATTAATCTTCGAATTTCCTGCTCTCTTCCAATCACAGGATCAAGTTTGCCCGCGCGAGCTAAACGAGTGAGGTTTCGTGCATACTTTTCTATCACCTGATACTTTGACTCGGGAGAAGGATCTGTAATACGAATTCCACCTCGAATCTGAGCTAAGATTTTTAAAGCCGTTTCATAGTTTAAACTTCCAAATTCTACTGCCTCTGGTCCTCCAGCGCTAGGCTTTAGAAAACTTGTGCGCTCCAAATTTTCTTTTGCTTTTGAACTTGTATCCAATAATGCCAAAAACAAGTGTTCTACGGAAACATACTCATCTCCCATTTTGGAAGATTCTTGACGAGCACGCTCCAATACCTTTGCTAAATCCTGAGTAAGATAAAATTGACCAAGAGGGTTCACTGTGGTTACCACAGGAAGACGCTCTAAGGCAGCTTGTGTCTTGCGCTTTAACCCATCAATGTCTGCCCCAATCTTTTGCAATAGCGTTAACACCACGCTCTCCTCTTGCGAAAGCAAAGAAAACAGCAGATGGAGAGCATCAACTTGTTGTTGCCCTCGTTCCTGAGCAAGATTTTGTGCCTGAAACAAAGATTCTTGCGCTTTGTGGGTAAAGTTTCCTGAGTTCATAATATATGCTCAGTATACCACAAAAAGAGCATACATCAAGACCTATTCTGAGCGTTCTTCTAGCTCTACGTTGAGTATACGTTCTTGGCCCTCGCGCAGTATCTTCAGCACTACTACGTCTTTTAGATTATGCTTTTGGACAAGCTTTGCCAAAGAATTCTCTTTTGTAATGCGCTCCCCATTTATCTCCAAGATAATATCACCAGAAAGTATCCCTGCTCTCTTGGCAGGCGAACCATCAACAACAGCAGACTTTCCGCTGGAATCAGAAGTAACCCATGCTCCATACGTAACTGGCAAACCTTCTTTTTGTGCCATTGCCTCTGTTATCAAAGAGTAGCGGACCCCAAGGAAAGGATACACAATCTTGCCAAGCTCCTTTACTTGCAAAATATCACGAGTTGCCCTATTCACGGGAATTGCAAAGCCAATGCTTTGAGCATCTAGCACCGTTGCAGTATTTATACCAATAACTTCTCCAGCTAAGTTAAGTAAAGGGCCTCCTGAGTTCCCTTTGTTAATGGCGGCATCAGTTTGAATGATGTCTTCTATGGTTTCAACAAAGTCTCCTCCAGATGCTGTAATGGTGCGCCCTAACCCAGAAATAACTCCTACAGAAACCGTGTTACGAAACTCACCTAAAGCATTCCCGATGGTAATTACAGTTTGGCCAATCTTTAAAGCATCAGAATCGCCAAGAGCTACCGCAGGAAAAGGCTTTACGCTAAAATTTTCCTCAGCATCAATAATACCTTCCTGGTCAATCTTTAAAACAGCTAAATCCTGCAAGGGATCTCTTGCCAATACGCGAGCAGGAAAAGACCTGCCATCCGTAGTAAAGACTGTATACTCTGCCTCCTCATCCAGTACTACATGTCTATTGGTAATGATAACCCCATCCTCTGAAACAATAAATCCCGATCCACCTCCTACCTCACGTTTCTCGGTTCCACTTTGACGATACTGAGGAACTTGAATGCGAAACGTTTTATTCCCTCCAAAAAAACCTTCAAAGGGGTCACTGAAGTATTGCTCAATTATTGGAACATCTTTGGTAATGACAATACTTACAACAGCAGGGGAGGCACTCTCTACAACATTAATAATCTTTTGCTCCTGCGTGGTTTGTGGAATATACTCTTTTTCTACTACCCGCTCTTGTATGATGCGCTCTGGTAATTCAAATCCAACCTCCAAAAGTAGTAAAGAAACTTGCTTATATAGCACTCCTCCAACTACGGCTCCTGCAGTAAATCCAGAGAAAGAAGAAAGTGCAACCACTACAATCAAAAGAGAAACAAATTCCTGACGCCCAAGCTTCTTTGCAAGCTTTTGCAATGGATTTTTTACTTCCCATGCAGAGCGCTTTAATTCCTTTGACGTTGACTTATTTTCTTCCATACTATATTTTTTATTTTACTTCTTTGCTCTCAACTGTTCAACTACCTTTTCTAAAATCTTTACAGTTTTTTCTACCTCCTCTTTTTTCGTATGTTTTCCCAAAGTTATTCGCACAGCAGAGCGAGCTTCTTTGTCCCCATATCCCATGTTTAGCAATACATGGGAAGGTTCTTTTGATCTTTCAGAACATGCCGAACCAGTGGAAACCGCAACCCCTTTTTGGTCAAGCAAAAACACAACATCCTTCCCTTCAACTCCGTTTATTAACAAATGTACGTTATTTGGCAATCGCTCAACTATGGAGCCCGTCACTTCTACTCCAGAGATTCTCTGGGGAATAATTTTTATAAGTCTATCCCGAAGTTGCCGTACTTGAATATTTTGAATTTCATGCTTCGGATTTCGAATTTCCGCAATTGCTTCTCCCATCCCGACAATACAAGCTACATTTTCTGTGCCAGGTCTTACATCTTGCTCTTGTCCGCCACCAAAAAATAATGGACGAACTCTACTCCCCTTCTTTATATATAATACACCAACTCCTTTTGGTCCATATATCTTATGCCCGCTCAACGTTAAAAGATCCACCCCAAGCTTTGCAACATTACAATGCAAATACAGTGCAGCCTGCACAGCATCTGTGTGAAAAAGTATTTTGCTGCCAATATTCTCTTCCTTATATTTCTTTATAACCTTCCCTATCTTTGCTATCGGTTGAATCGTACCAGTCTCACTATTGGCATATTGGATAGACACGAGTGCAGTATTTTCTCCAAGCGCTTTTTCTATGTCATCTGGATGTACAATCCCTTCTTTGCTAACTGCAATATATGTTACTTCAATCACTCCTTCTCGCTCAAGTTGCAAAACAGGAGCCAATACTGACTCATGCTCTATCATAGATGTAATAATATGTGGCTTGCTGCCTGCGCTTCGCACCCCGGGGGTGCGAAGCTTCGCACCCCCGGGGTGCGACGTAGGGTTCGCCGTAGGGTTAGGGTGAAAACTAATCCCCTGAATCACAATGTTATTTGCCTCTGTCGCCCCTGAGGTAAACACCACCTCATCTGCGGAGCATGAAAGAAACGATGCTACTTGCTCACGAGCCGTTTCCACTGCAGCTCTTGAGTGCTGGCCTAATTGATGCAGTGAAGAGGGATTTGCAAACTCGCGTGAATAGAAAGGCGCCATTGCTTTTTGCACCTTTTTATCTGTCGGCGTTGCAGCTGCGTAATCCAAATAGATAATCTTCTTTTTCATTTCTTCTTTTTTTGTTTCCACCCTCCAGGGAGGTGATTATTAAAGCGATACTTAAATATATCTGTTCTGATAGGACCTATGAACGTCATGTACGCCTCAGCTAAAAAGTACTGAGTAATGATCTTTGCCATATCTTGTTCTGCTCTCCTTGGAGAAATATGGAACCAAACATTGGTTAAAAATCCAAACTTGCCCTTTTTTGATGCCTCCTGGATATACTTAAAATCCTCACCAAGCGTAATGGTTTCATCAAAGCCTTGTACCTCCTCGTGAAGCCATCGCTTCACTACGATGCAATTAGTTGCATGAGGATAAAATTTCTCCGTACTCTTAAAATACAGTTTATAGAGCTTTTCAAACACGCGATAGATGCGCCTCTTACTAGGGATTTTCATTAAGCACCCCGCTACATCTAAGCGACGACGATCAAATTCCTTCATAAATCCCTTAAAAAAGTTGGCAGGAAGATTGGCATCAGCATCTAAAAATACAAGCACATCTCCTTTTGCAATCTTTGCTCCTTCATTTCGTCCTTTTCCTGGCATACCCCCTTTTGTAACCCTGCACCCAAAAGATTTTGCAATGTCCACTGTTGCATCTTTTGAGCCAGCATCTGCAACGATAATTTCAAGATCCTTTATCTTTTGCTTTCGAACAGAGCGCAGCACAACAGGAAGATACTCTTCCTCATTTAATGTTGGGATGATAACACTAATCATTTTTCCAATACGAACAAAACATGCTTTGTCATAAAGTGCGACGTTGTTCTTTTTGATACGACGCGTAGCCTAAGTTCTTGAAATACTCCTTCCCAATCTGTAACCGTGCGATAGTTATACGGCATATTCATTTTCATGGGGTTTGTAATAAAAAATGGGAAGTTTGAGATAAAATCATTAATGCTAGCTAATGCCCGCCCAAAGGAAGAGGTATACGTATCTTCATGAATGATAATACGATTTTTACTTATCCGGATTGCTTCTTTTAAAACCAAGAGAGGGTCACTACAATGATGAAGGACAAACAGGAGCAAAGAAGTATCAAAGGAATTGTTTTCAAATGGAATATTCTCTCCATCATACAGCGTTAGGGGGAGCTTACTACGATTAAAATCCTCTATGTCCAAAAGCCTCATATCAACCTCCTTTTTTTCTGCCATGAGCTCTCCTGACCATCCACCTCCTGCTCCAATATCCAAAACACGCTCTCCTTTTGTTAAGAACGGTCCGATATCATTTAGTACTATGGGAGCCCACCATGTTCTCCCATAGTGATGCATTAGCGAATCAAAAATTGGAATTTTCATTTTTAGGTTGAAAGAGCTTCTTTGCTTCTTGCCAAAACTCTTCTCTATTATGGTCTTCCTTCATTTGGTACCACCATTCGCCTCCCCACAGATAAATAGAGCTTAATCCCGTTTCCTTTGCAAAGGTAATATTATCCTTAAATTGCACAAAACTCATGGTCTTTTCTTGTTCGTTAAACGTGGCGTTTTCTAATTCTTCCTTGACCCAAGGCTCTGCCTGAAGCTCTCCAATGATAACCTCTTTGCCAAACAGTTTCTCTACAAGCCATGCCTTTCTTGAATAAGAGATTGGCAAAAGCGGAACAGAGAAAAAAGTATGAAGCTCCTTTGACCATATTCTTCGATATAGAGTAACTGCTACCCTGTCTCCAAGGTGAGCTGCATTCATCCACAATGATAATTCTCCTGAGTCTGAGATAACTATCTCATGGTCCAAGTCCAAAGATTGTACCAAATTGACCTCATTTTGCAAGAATGAAAAGTCTCGAAAGGGACATTCCCCAAAAGGGAACAAGGGTTCATTCTCAACCTGCCAAGCAAAGAGTGCCGGGTGATCTTTATACCGCAAAACCATGACTTGCAGCATTTCTAGTATCTCTTCTTGTAGTTTTTCTTTTTTAAAATCACCGGCCCAGTCTGGGATATGGCACTCTGGCCATCTTGGAGTTTTCATACCTATTGCTAGTAGCACTTTTGCTCCTGCTCGCTCAGCCTCGTCCATTTGCCAATCTACATCTTCAAAAAAAAATTCTTCATCTGCACGCTCCAAAAGATCCCAATGAGCTGCAATCTTTAAATTTTTAACGTTTAAATCTTGGAGCAATGCAAGGTATGTTGCCTTCCAGTCTGAACTTAAATATGTTGCTTGTTTTTGGGAGAAATTTACTCCCCAGGTAATATTCTCTGCCTCCTTTGCTTTTCCCACAAACAAAAACACAAATCCTGCAATTAGAGTAATTCCTACAACTACAATAAATTTCTTTCCCATGCGCTACTATTTATACCCGCTCATCTTGAGAAGTCTTCTTGCTTCTACCCTTGAAAATTATCTTTATTCGCATACATCAAATATACCAAAAAATCGCTCTCATTGCGATTCTTTGATTTTCACTAAAACTACTTCCCAAAAGGACTTTGTATGCGAAGCCCCGAATCAGAGAGTGTAGTAAACTTACCATGAAACTTTCCCCCATGTTGTTTGAATGCGTACAAAAGAAGCTGCGTAATACGTTCTGGCGAATCAAGCCGAAGTCTCAAAAACAAAATACCCACATGTGGCTATAAGGATTGGTACACCAATGCACCAAAGTCTTTATCAAGGGTAATAACAATACGCTTTTCCTTCCTTGCTATCGCAAGAACTGCGCTGTCATTTAAACCAGCGGCCTCTTCGCCAATACTAAACACGTTATACCCCTCCTGACGAAGAGCTTTTGCTACCCGAATACTAATATTCTCATCGAGGAGAAGCTTTGGTCTTTTCACGGAGTGTTGAAGGAAATGGATATATTCGCTCTCCTCCTACCAACTGAGCAGCATGGCTAATAGCAGCTTGAATATCACGCTCTTTAAGGTGCGGGTAATCTTCTAGAATCTCTTTTGCCTTTCTCCCTTGGGCAAGTTGGCGCAAAATCAACTCAACCGTAATCCTAGTACCTTTAATAACGGGTTTTCCTACGACTATCTTAGGATCAATAATAATCCTTGGACCTATTTCTTTCATATGAATCTATTATATCTCTTGCGCGCCTTGCTGTCAAAAGCGAATACTACTTATCTTATAATAAGCTTCGCATGCTCAAATTGTTGCAAAGCGGCAAGCTCCTTTACTTTCCAGCGTATATCTCCTTTCATTTTATGTGGCTTGCACAAAGCACAACTATGGCATTTTTTCTTAAGGCGTTTTCGCATGATATAGTTATGACGTTTTAAAGGATAATCTATTACACACTGCTCCGCCTAATTCTTTGAAATTTAGTCTTTAAGCACCCATGTTAGATCTCCGAGGTCTAACACCTATCCCCCCTTCAAGAAAAATAAAGGGCTTCGCCTCTTGAAAAACACAAGAGAAAAAGCCCTTAACGCCAAACATGCCTCTGTGGACACCCTAAGATGGATAAATTATGGATAATGCGTAAATGCCTCTTTGCAAACTGCCACATAGTCTGCAAGAGTCCATCCCATTGTAATCTTTTTAATTCCCCCAGCACTATCAAGCATAGCTGCCTGGCTGAAAAGAACAAATGCTTGAAGAGTATCCTCTATAGTGAGTGAGATATGTGAGAACGCCACCTGCTCCTCGGAACCGGCCAGGTAATTTTTCAAAATGCACAGCACACAAGATGCATTGATAACTTGCCCCAACTCCTGATATCCTACCCATTGTTTAAGTGCATCAAGGAACAGCTCCTGCTCAAATGTAAACTGCTCTGCCATGACAACCTCCTCGTCCTTGCGTAGATTGATGCTCTCTAACGTTAAATATGATACAGATAATCTGTTCTTTTGTCAAACTTTACGCTGGCGAATTTAAAAAACTAAGCTAAGCTTAGGAACTATTGGAATCTATAACATTCATAATATTTTTCACACCATTTCTCTCCATTTCAACGAACCCTTGCATGGCAGCTTCTGCAAATAGCCCCTGATTTAAAAAGTCTGCAATCCATTCATGGGCATACTCCACTTTCAGCTGCAATACAGCAACCCCCAAACGTACCAACCACTTTTGATTCTGCACCTCTTGTGACCCTATAGGAGGACTTAAAAGTAATGGAATTCCAAGTGCTGCATAGAAAGAAAGTTCAGAGGGTTTCGTCCATAAAATGTCTGTTTTTCGCAAAACCTCGGTAAATTTCTTAAAGTATTCATCTTTAGTCTTACAAAAAACCACCTCAACCTCTTTTTTAGACAATCCTTGCTCCTTTGCTACTTTTGTAAATCCTTGAGCAGCATCCCTGTGAGTGGCAGCCACCATGCACAACTTCACTTTCTCTTCTTTCAGCAAAGGAGCAAGATATTGAATTATTCGCTTACCCAAGGACTGTTGAGCTCCTGCTCCCCCCACAGCAAACGTAATAATCGGAGCCCCATCAGGTTTAGTCGGCACCTTGCCAAGATACGCCCTTACTACATCAGCATATTTTGAAACATATTTTTTCTTTTGATCCAAACGAACTAACCTTCTTCTTAAGTCCTCTTTGGTTTGCAAAAATCCCTCTTTACTTATAAACTCTTCTGGCAATGGAAACCCAGTCAACGTAATTTTTTCTTTTAAAATTCCATACTGCACCAAACGCTCTTGAACTAACTGACTTGGAGCTAAGTAGTGAATCTTCGTCTCTTTTACAAAGAGAGGAACCCATGCGCGAGCAGCATCACTATCAGTTACCAAAAGATAAATATCTCCCCGGTACTTCCAGTGTTCTGCCATGAATGCAGGGACTGGAAAGGTACAAATCATAGGAACTGGGTCCTCGTCTAATTTTTCAATTAAATGCCTCCCCCACTCCTTGTTTTCTATTAACCCATAAATACTTCTTAGTTGGAGTCCTGCGGGCTGTAGTGGACGCTCTTTTGGATAGAAAGGTTTTATCTCCTGCACCCTGTCCATTAAGGAAAATACTATATCTCCTAAAACCGGAACTTTTTTAAACTTTGAGATAAACTCATATACCCTACGCGTTTGGTTCCATATGGTGCGATCAAGCTCTGGAATACCAGGGTAATCGTTTGCTGTAATGATCTTTCCCCCAAAAGCAATATTCCTTAGCGCAAAAGCAGGGCGTTGATGTCCATACCCCATATCCACTGCAACAATCCATGCCCGGTGCGACAAATGAGACCGTGTTATTTCTTGCAAAAACATAATCGTTATACCATTATAAAATCTTCAAATAAAACACCGACAATATTCTACTGCGCCGCACGTCAAGAGAAGTCTCGTTTGTAGCACCGGGCATGCCTTTTTCATATAGTTATAATATCATTGTTTCTTCGCGAAATCTAAATTGTTTTTGTTGCTGTACTCTCCATGCAAGGAAGGAAGCAGGCACAAGTATGGGGAGCAACACCCACAAAGGAAATCCCTCAACATTACTTGCTGCAAAGGGAAGATCTGCAAGCGCTGTAATAACAAAGGAAAGATAAGAAAGGAGTAAGCCTACAGGAAGTACAAAAACTCCAGCAAAAAAAGGAAGTAATGCGCTAAATAGAAGAAAGAGGACACCAAAAAGAAGTATGAGCGGGAGTAAAGGGACAATGAGAAGGTTTGCTGCAAGAGAGACAAAAGATAGTATACCAAAATGGTGGAGCGCTAGGGGCAAAGTAAAAATCTGCGCCGTAATGCTCATAAAAACTATGTCACGAAGGCCAAAAGGATTTGCCAGGCGCGAAAATACATACTGCAGTAAGGGAAGAAATAAAAGAATTCCAAATACTGCAAGAAAAGAGAGCTGGAACCCAATATCATGAGCCATAAGTAAAGGGTTTTCAATGAGCATGAGTACGCCAGCAAATACTAATACTCGAAGTCCAACACCTCTCCTTCCTGTAAGCCCTGCAATTAAAAAAGCACTCCCCATAATTCCCGCTCGCAAAGCCGAAGCTTGAAACCCCGTAAATGCCACAAAGAACAGCAGGAACCCTAAAACTAAAAGTGCGCTTCTCTTCCTTGGCACTCCAAGATAGAGCAAAGCAAAAAACAACATACCAGAAAGTATCGCAACGTGCATGCCAGAGATTGCAGTGATATGCCTTACGCCAGTAGTATTGAGACTTTCTTTCAAATTCTCTGGCAATCCTGCCTTATTCCCAAGAAGCATGGCTGCAAGAAGGGAAGACTGGGGCACTGGAAGAAATGTATCAATTCTTTTCTGGAGCGTTACTTTAAGACTAGCAAGGAGTGATATTCCTTTTTCTTTAACCTCAATACTTGGGCGAAACATAACCCAATAGATCCCCTCCTTTGCCAAGTACAATGGATAATTGAAATCTTCAAATACTGTTGGTAATTGCAATGTACCTGAAACCACAACCTTATCCCCTTGTCCCATTTCTTGAAAGTAAGATGTAAACACAAGAACCCTACCTGAAACTTGCGTTGTTTCTACCACCACCTGCATTCCTTGCTCATCTTTTGCTGGAAGTTCTACAACTTGCCCCTCAAAAGAAATATCTTGGGGAGCAGAAAACGGCTCTGGGAGGTGAGCTCCATTTACGTAGTGTCCCGCGCCAAGAGCAAGAACAATAAACAATGCTCCAGTGCACACCGTTTTCCATTTTGTCCAAAACACACTTATAAGTATGGCGCCAATTATAAGCAGCGGAAAAATGAAAAGATATGCGCTAGAGAAAAATGAAGCAAAAAAAATTCCAGCACCAAAAGCCAGAACAACTAGAAACACTACCTTGGAAAGTAGCATTAAACAAACATTCCTTTTTTAAAGCCAGTGGCGATAAGTGTAATCTTTACTTCTCCTGCGCGTAATCCCTTGTCATATACAGCGCCAAAGATAATAGTAGCATCTGGTGCTAACTTCTCTTTAATCTTTTGCGCTGCTTCATTTACCTCAGACAAAGAAAGGTCATCTCCTCCTGCTATATTAAAGAGTACCCCCTGAGCCTCCTGAATAGACATATTTAAAAGTGGCGAGTGAAGTGCTGCTTCCAGAGCTTGCTCAATGCGCTGTTGCCCTTTTGCTTTGCCTACCCCAAATACTGCCTGCCCTGCTGAACTCATAATGCTTCTCACATCTGCAAAATCCACATTAATGATTCCAGGAACTACGATAAGGTCTGAAATACCTTGAACTGCTTGACGCAAGATTTCATCTGCTTGCCAGAAAGCAGAGAGCACGGTAGTTTCTTGGGAAGCTAACTTTAAAATCTGGTCATTCTCAATAACCAAAAGAGTATCCACCTTTCCTTGCAACTCAGCTAACGCCTTATCTGCCAGTTTATTTCTCCAGCTTCCTTCAAACAAGAAAGGCTTGATTACCACAGCAACGGTTAAAATCTTTTGTGCTCGCGCCATTTCAGCTATAGGGACAATGGCTCCTCCTCCTGTTCCTCCACCCAGGCCTGCTGCAAGAAACACCATGTCAGCTCCAGCAAGCGCTAAAGATAGCTCCTCATTACTTTCCAATGCAGCTTTTTTTCCAAGCTCTGGATTCATTCCAGCTCCTAGTCCCTTCGTGCTTTCTCTTCCAATACGAATTTTGTGATGCGCCCTTACTTTTTTTAAATCTTGGGCATCTGTATTAATCGCGATAAGATCAACACCTCGAATCTTACTTTGCACCATACGGTCAAGCGCATTATTCCCAGCTCCTCCTATTCCAAATACTTTAATTACTGTTTTGGGATTCATCCTGTAGTGAAAATTAGACAATTGCTTATATTCTTTCGGTAAAACATAATGTTCTCTATATTAAAATCTACTGTACCCATGCCTGTGATTTCTCTTGTGGCGCAATTTGCCAAGAAAGGTCTAATTTCTACTACGGGATTCATATAATTTTAAGGAATGAAAGATTTCAATAGTTTCTTGAAAAATCCTGCTGTCCGCGAGGGCTTCTTTGCTGTGCTTCCCGTTCCCTCGTCCTGCACAGACCCTACTAGAAGACCAAGAACTGCCAACAAAGCAGGGTCTTCTTTTTGCGTAACGATACCTCGAGCAATTCCTATCCTTACCGGAAGTTTTAACTCCTTTTTTGCAAATTCTGCAATTTTGGGTAATTTTGCTCCTCCCCCACATAATACCACGCCTCCTGGTAATTGCCCCTGCTTATCTAGTTTTTTAAGCTCTTTATTTAAAAGCTGCAAAATCTCCTTTACTCGCTCCTCAATAATATGATTAACAAACTTTGGAGAAAAAGTGAAGGTCTCTCCATTTGGAAGATCAATCTTTTCCACGCGTTTTCCTTTTGCTCCAAGACACGTTCCAAATTCAGTTTTAATACGCTCTGCTAGCTCATGTTCAATGCGAAGGCCAATAGCAATATCATGGGTGATATTTTCTGCACCCACGGGGAGAATCGCAATATGTTTTAAGTCTCCTTCTTCAAATACTGCAAGAGATGTAGTCCCAGCTCCAAGTTCCACGCTTGCAACTCCCATCTCTTTTTCTTCAGGACTCAACATTACTTGGGATGCTGCCAAAGGGCTTGCTACAACCCCCGAAATCTCAAGATCTGCTTCCAGCACAGCATCTGTTAAGTTCTTTAAATCAGGTGAAAAAAGACATACTGCGATAACATCTGTCTCAAGGCGCACTGCCCTCATGCCAATTGGTTCTCGAATACCCTCCTCCCCATCCACGACATATTGAGTAGGATATGCTTCCAGAATTTCCTGGTTTTGAGACAAAGAAAAGGTTTGAGCTGCTTGCAGTACTCTATCCACATCTTCTTTTGAAATATTCCCATCAGCTCGAGAGACTGCAACCAACCCATGAGAAGAAACCGCAAAAAGCCTGCTTCCTCCTAAAGAAACTACCACTTCCTCAACATGGGCAGAGGTTACTTGCTCTGCTTTTCGCACTAAAGATGCGATACGTTTTGCTGCTTCTTCGGGACGAACTACCACGCTCTTTCGAACTCCAAAGCTAGGTTCCTCTATCACACCTAAAATCTCCAAGACTCCATCTTCTTCAATCTTGGCAACTGCCAATTTAATAGACTTTGTTCCAATATCTAATGCGGCAAGGGTACGTTGTTTCATCCCGTTAGAAGTTAAAACTGTTATGAATGTTGTTCATAGATAATCTCTGTGTTTGTGTGGTTGAACTTCCAGCGGGATTCATGCAAGGTATCGTTTTTCTTTTTGAGTCATTATCTTTTCGTCTTTTATGGTTTCGTGGTCATATCCTAAAAGATGCAATAGGCCGTGCATAAACATCCAAGAAATAGCCTCCTTAAAAGACATCTTATATTCTAGCGCATCTTTGTGAATTACATAAGGGCACAAAACAATCTCTCCTAGTGAAAGCTCTCCGCCTTCAAACGAGAGTACATTTGTTGCCTTGTCCTTGCCACAATGTGTTTTGTTTAACTGACGCATCTTTTGTGCGCTTACAAACACTACCGATACATCCATGTTCTTTGGTTTTTCTTTTGCAAGCACACTTTCTCCCAAGCGCTTAAGCACACCAGTAGATATCTTTTCTTTTGTAAGATTTGTAAATTCAATCATTGGCACTGCTCTATTCTATCCTTATGCCTGCTCTCTTTCAAGAGAGTAAGCATGTTAGATATTGGATGTCTAACATCTCACAGTACAAAAGTATAACAATTGTTAGGTTTTTGTACTGACTGAACTCGCCCCCTCCTAAAAACCAAAATCCCGATAGACTCCAATGGATCTGTTGGGGTTTGTCATTTCTCCTTCTTTCCCCTATCCTACAACAATGAGTCGTTTTCTCTTTATCATCTTTGTAGTTATTTTCTACGCCTCAATTCTAGGAGGTTCTTTTCTTTTTTGGCAAGACAAGTTTCAAGTCCCGTACAACAACAAGTTGTATACGGGGCAGGCCTCTCTTGTTCCTCCTAAGCTAAGCTTAGGCGAAACTAAGCTTAGCTTAGGTAACAAGGACACTTTGGTTCTTCTCTTTGCAGGAGACATTATGCTGGATAGGGGAGTTGAGTGGTATGCAAAGCAACACCAGGACTGGAACTGGCCCTTCTTGCGCATTGCAGATTTCTTGCAAGAAGCAGATTTGGTATTTGGAAATCTGGAGAGCGTAATATCAAACAAGGGAGAGAACCAAGGGAGCATCTACTCCTTTCGGGCAGAACCGGAAACACTCAAGGCCCTTGTGTTTGCGGGATTTGACATTCTTTCTGTAGCAAACAACCACAGTTTAGATTACGGGAGCGAGGCCCTTGTAGACAGTATACAGCGCCTCAAAGATTCTGATATTTTGCCTGTGGGAGGTGGGCAAAACAGAAGCGAAGCTCACGCCCCAGTATTTAAAACTATTCGCGATACTACCATTGCCTTTCTTGCTTTTAGCGCGGTTGGCTCCCCTCTCTGGCAAGCAGGAGAACAAAGTCCAGGTATTGCTTGGATGGATTCATCGAAACTTTCCCAACTCAAACAAGACATTGAGGCCGCACAAAAGCTTTCAGATATTGTTGTTGTTTCCTTTCACTTTGGCGAAGAATACCAAACAGAACCAAACGATACGCAAAAACTTATCTCCAAAGCCGCAATTGATGCAGGAGCAGATGTAGTGGTTGGTCATCACCCCCATGTAGTTCAGCCACTAGAACAGTATAAAAACGGCTGGATTGCCTACAGCTTAGGAAACTTTGTCTTTGACCAAGGATTTTCAAAAGAAACCATGGAAGGAATAATGCTCAAAGTTTTAATTAAAGAAAAAAGCATAACCCAAGTTACACCTCTCAAGATACAGCTCTCTTCTTCGTTTCAGCCGGCTATCTCTATAGAATCTATATAGTAAGAGTCTAGGATTTTGAGCACTCGGAGAATTTCAACCCGTGGAGGCAGGCCTTGCTGTGTTTGCTTTTCCACCTGCACTCGAAACTCGTCATTTTCTAATTTCTCGAGCTTTACTATTTGGTAGCTGGAAAACCCCTGATCTAAAAAAAATATTCCTTGCTGTTCTTGCAAAACCGCATTCTCGGTAAGATAGCGCTCGGCAAGAGCGGCATTGCCCTGTTGCCACGCATCCAGAAAAGAAGTTAGGGTCGCTCTCGCATTATCTTGCTGCCGCTCTTCTTTCTGTTTTGCCAGTTCTTGCTCTATTTGGGGAATCCTTTTCTCTTCCAAGCGATAATACTGCCAGGCTAACGCCATTTGAACCAAAACAACCGCAACAATGGCAATAACTATGCCTTTCCATGCGCTCTTGTTAAAAAATCGGGACTCTTCCACAAAAAGATAGATTCTATTTCTCCAATAGCTTTTTTATCTCCACCAGGAGATTTGCAGCAGCATCAGAAACAGAAGCGAGTTGATTCTCAACATTTTTCAGATCGTTGGCACCAAGAATGTTAAAGTCAATCTTAAAGAAGGCATCTGAAGTATCGAACACAGAATAATTTGTGCTGTTGTAAACCCTAATCTGGTATTGGGAGCCCGGCTCTAGGGAGGGCGTAAGGCTGGCTGGTGCAGGAATATTCCAGGAATACTTCCCGTTGCCGCTGGAATCTAAGGGTGCAATATTTTTTGCAATCATCCAAGTGAGCGGCCCTCCTGCTCCAGCTCTGCTCCAGTCTGCAAGCTCTATGTCCACCGCGTTAACATTTATTGAACTCCATGCAATATTGTATACGTTTCCTCCCGAATACCACTCCTCCCCTCCGTTGGGAAGCACAACTTCGACGGAGGGAGCCGTTGGAATAAGGGTGAAGTTAAGTGTTCTAGAATAAGCACCGTAAGTGGTGCTTCCGGCAATCGGAGTTAAGGTTGCTGTAACATTGACTAACGCGCCGGAAGTATTAGTAAACTTTAAGTATATTGAGCTATTTGACGGAAGATTCAAATCACTTTCACCGCACAAAAAGTTTGCTCCCGTAACCGCATTTTTAATGCTGACTCCAGAATAACAAGGCACCCAAAGATTCACAAAATCTGTTCCGGTGTTTACCCAATAAAACTTTACTGAGCCGTTATAGGCATCGGTTTCTGTATAATTGAATGATGTGATGGAAGGCGTAGTAGTTGCCCCAACAATAGTGAAGTAGCTATCGGAGCTATCAACAATTGAGGAATTTTTATCATCAGAAATAAATATTTTGTATCTAGCGCTACTGGTACCAACGGGAAGCTGCTGACTAGTAATGGTCCAATCGTAATAACCGGTTGAAGCAGACCAAGCATTGCCATAAGGAGTAATATAATTTGTGCTGCCACTACTAAGGTTTGTGTCATTAACGATATTAATTTTTACGTTGTACATATTGGCAGCATTCCACTTCACACGATATGTACTACCAATCTGCAACGACTCTCCTCCGTTGGGGGAAAGAACAATAATGGAGGGAGTCACACTGGCTACAGAAACAATACTAAAGTACCCGTCACTTAAATCACTTGTAGCGGCTGGGGCAATGCTTGCTTCCCTGACTGTAATTTTATACTTTACCGTACCAGAAGAAAGATATAATGGAACGCCACCTGGAGCCCAATAATAGTACCCCTGCGCTGCTAGAACATTGGCTATAAATTTCAAGCCGCTTGTCGAATTACCATTTTGGTCATATGTGGTTACAAAAATATCAACATTGGAGTTTAATAAACCATTTGCTGTCCACGATATTTTATAACTCTGACTTGGATCCCACAACTCTCCTCCGTTAGGAGAAAGAATTGTAACAGAGGGAACTGTAGTTGCCTTCGGGGCAATGCTAAAATAGTTGTTGCTGCTATCAAGGAGCGTATATGATGGCGAAGTTTCTCTAATAACAACCCGATAATCGCTTCGGGCAGGCACATCTAAGGGTACTTGCCAGGAATATCTCTGTGTGTTTGCATATATATTTGAAATAATTCCGAGTCCATCCGCTGCTGGGAGCCCAAGCTCAATCTGGATTATTTTATCGGCTGGCCCAGAGTAGCTCCAAGTTATGTCGTGAGTTTCACCAATTTTCCAGCTCTCCCCTCCGTTAGGAGAAAGAATGGTAATGGAGGGAATTGAAACAGTAGACGAGACAAGTTTTATGGTAATGATTCGTGCCTCGCTCCATTGATTGTTTACCCAGGTACGCACCCACACCTGTAAGTCTCCTGCTTGAATCTTTGAATAAAAAGGGTTGCTTGGCCATATTGTAAACTCCCCTGTTTTATTCAATGTTCTATCATCACGCCAATTCTCATATACCATTACTCCATTTTGGAAAAATCCAAAGAGATAGCCAAAGGCTCCCGCAACCGGCTTTATCTTAAATCTATATCCATCAGGAATGCCGTGATTTAATATTTGTCCATTCGCCGGAGACACCATTTCTGGTGCTGCAACTACCGGGGCTGCTGCAATATTGAAGAAGGAGTCGCTTGCATCACAAGTAACCGCATAGAAGGCGGTAGCGGGGTCTCGCCACTCGCATACCCTGATCTTGTAAGAACCCCTTTGCGCTGCTCTCACAGTCCATGCATAAGAACCCGAGTTAGGTATGTTTTCTGCTATCACATCGCTCGCCTGGGTAACATCTGCCTTGTCAAGGTAGATTGAGATGCGATCTAAAGAACCCCCAGTCTGCCAGGAAATGGGGTAAGAAACCCCTTGAAACAATTCCTCGCCTCCATTGGGAGAAAGCAGCCTAAAGGTAAGTGAAACTGACTGCGGCGCTGGCGTGGGTTCAGGGATCGGGGTCGGCGTTGTAATTGACACTGGCGTTGGGGCTGGCTGAACCGCGCCGCATCCGTACAAGCTATTCAACTTTGCCCTTGTGGTTGATCCCACAAATCCGGTTCCAAACTGCAGGCCGTAAGGGCCAAGTATTTCCTCCTTGTATTTCTGCTGAAAACCAACAACCGCAGAAGCAAGGTTCTCATCGAAGCTGTACGCGCCTCCCATAGCTTCAAGCCCCGAGAATCCCTCTTTTACCAGGGCCGTCCGCAACGCCCTTGCATCTTCTCCCTGATCTCCGACTCTCAAACTTATGTTAAAAGTATGGCACCAGGCTGAGGGCTGCCCTTGCTCCTCTGCAAGCTGCTGCTGGAGTTGGGCTATCTGCACTGTCAGTTGTGCAATAAGCGCCTGGAGTTCCTCAACCGTTGCTGCTTTTGTGGGCTGAATATTTACACCAAAAACTCCGCCGAAAACAGCAAGAAAGACTGCAAGAAAAACTATTTTTTTAAAACTCATACTACGGTAAAACTAAAATAATACATCTTGGCACGACTACCCTTATGGTACCCGCTCTCTATTCTGCGGTCAATAGATCTTTAACAATCTTTGCTACCAAGGCTCCATCTGCCTTTCCTTTCACTTGCATAGATAGCTCCCCCATCACCTTACCCATATCTTTTTGCGCTGTAGCACCAGTCTTTTTAATAGCTTTTTGAACCAAATCTGTAATCTCCTCCTCTGTGAGCTGTGCTGGAAGATAGGGAAGCAAAACTTCAAGTTCTGCCTTTTCTTTCAGAGCAAGCTCCGGTCTTCCTCCTTTTGTAAAAGCATCCGCGGCTTCTCTGCGTTTTTTTACCTCAAAAGCAACCACATCTTGCAGCTGCTCCTCTGTCACCTCTTTTCCCTCTTTCTCTTTGTTCACCATAGAAGCTATGACCATTCGTAAGGTTAAAGAACGAACAGCATCTCCTGCTTTCAGAGAGGTTTTTAAATCTTCTTGTATTTTGTCCTTTAGAGACATTTTATAAAATAAATTATACTAGTCCGAGCTTCTGCTTTTTCTCATAGATACCTCTAGTCTCTATTTTTCGCAGTACCGCCTTCCTTCTCATCTGTACTGACTTTTCTCGCTTTTTAAATTGAGACTTTTTTGCATTAATTAAAATACCACTATCTCTCAAGCGTTTAGTAAAACGACGAATAAGGGCTTGATTCGTTTCCCTTTCTTTTCTTACGATTTCAAACTTAGATTTTTTCATTATTTCCTATCCGCCAGCAAGTGGAGGTGGATATGGTCTATAACCTGTCCTCCTTCTTTGCCAACATTAAAATGAAGCTTATACCCAGCAAGGTTATGCTGACGTGCGACCTTTTTTGCAGTTAGTATTAAACTGCCCATTAATTCTTTATCTTTCTCTTCAATGTGATCAATAGAATGGATGTGTTTTCTTGGGATAATTAAGAGGTGTAATGGAGCTTGAGGGTTAATATCGGCAAAAACAACAAATTGTTCGTCCTCATATACGATATCAGAGGATACCTCTTTTTTCGCTATATTGCAAAACAAGCAATCTTTCATAAGCTATTTCTTCAAGCGCTTCCTTAGTTCCTCTACAACCGTATCTATTCTCACCGTTGCCTGCTCCCCTGTATCCATTTTGCGAATAACGATAGTATTATCTAACATTTCTCGCTGTCCTAGGATTAATGTGTACTCTACTTCCAATTTATCTGCTCTGGCAAGCTGTGTTCTTAAGGAATCTCTCCCCAAAGATTCTGAAATAGAAATCTTTGCTCGGCGAAGTTCCTCCAAAAGCTTTAAGCTTTTTTTCTTTGGTAGATCCCCAAGCTGAGCTAAAAATACTTTTGGGCCGGGAATTTCTGCTGGCGGAAACCCTTTTTCTTTCATCAAAGCAATGATACGTTCTACTCCTGCCGCAGCTCCCGTAGCAGGGACATCCTTTCCTCCCAGCGCTCTTACCAAATTATCGTATCTTCCTCCTCCCACTAAAGCACTTCTTGAAATCATTTCCTCTCCTTCTTTTTCCTGTACTGTACTTTCAGCGAAAATCTCAAATACAGTCTTGGTATAGTAATCCAGTCCACGAACCAAATATGGGTCAAGGTGATATGGTAAATCAGCTTCATCTAAAAATTCTAGCAAGGACTTAAAGTGTGCCTTACAGCTATCACACAAATGATCTAAGATCTGTGGCGCTTGAGCTTTCACTCTTTGACACTTCTCTTCTTTACAGTCCAGCACTCGCAAAGGATTCTCCCTGGTTCTTCTTTTGCAATCAGCACACAAAGAACTCTGACGAGGACGCAAGTAGTTCATCAGTACCTTCTTGTAATATGGCCGACATTGCGCGTCCCCAATAGAATTTACCTCAATGATGAGATGACTAAACTTTAACTCTCTTAAAATAGCGTAAAAAATCTGAATAATCTGAGCATCAATTGCAGCAGACTCCTCCCCAAATACCTCAAGGTCTACCTGGTTAAATTGTCTAAATCTTCCTGCTTGAGGATGTTCATAGCGAAACAAAGGACCAAACGTATAGAGCTTTACGGGTTGAGGAAGATTAAGCATTCCATTTTCATTAAAGGCTCGAACAATTCCTGGAGTAAACTCAGGACGCATTGCCAAGGCATCTCCTCCTTTGGTCTTTATGGTGTACATTTGCTTCTCCACAATATCAGTGGATTGCCCCGTACCTCGTTCATACAATTCCAAATCTTCCACCATTGGAGTCTCTATCTTCCCAAAACCATAAAACCTTGCAACATCATCTACGGTGCGATAGATTTTCTCAAAGTATGGTGCCTCATCTGGCAAGATATCTTTCATACCAGTAGGGCGCTGTAGTTTTGGTTTCTTTGCCATAATTTAAGCGTTAGAAAGAATTATATGGTTCTGAATGTAATGAGTGGTTCATATATTGTTTCTTTAAATAATTCCTTTTGCAAAAACCTGCAAGGAGAAGACACTCAAAAATACTTTCCCTACAATCAGATTTTTCTCCAAAATCCCCCACTTGCGAGAATCTGAAGAGAACGGCCTATTATCTCCTAAAACAAAATATTCTTGCTCTGCCAAATCGATTCGCACGGAACCCGGGGTTGCAAGGTCCAAAGGAAGATATATTGACTCATCCAAGACAATAGCATCTCTTCCATTTTCATCCTCTTTGCCATATATCACCACCTTTCCATCCTTCACCTCTACGGTTTCTCCTGGCAATCCCACAATTCTTTTAATGAACCTTTGCGTGGTATCAAAAGGAAACTTCAGTACAACTACTTCACCTCGCTCGGGTGAATGAAAACGATAGGAAAGTTGATCTATAATAAGGTAGTCTCCCGTATGGTAGTTTGGCTCCATGGAATCCCCCTTCACCAAAAAAGGCTGAAATACAAAAAGCCGAAGGGGCACTACAATCACCAAGGCAATAACAACCACCTTCCCTATCTCAAAAACAAACTGCAAAAATCCTTTCATACCCGGTACTACAATTGACTACAAATTACGATTATCATTTTGTGAGCCGAGATAATACAACGTATGCGTTATGATTTATTGTTTGCATTGTAGCACTGGGCATAACTTTGCCTATTATACCCTATTATTACCGTACATTCAAGGGCTTCTTAGTCTCACTAAGAAAATAATGCTACATTATATATATGTACCTCATTGTGGGTTTAGGAAACAAAGGAAAGGAATACGAGAACACTCACCACAACGCAGGGTTTTTACTATTGGATAAACTGCAAAAGGAATATAACTTCCCTGAGTTCGCGCTTGTAAAGAAGCATTCTTCCCTTATCTCCGAAGGAATGATGAATGAGAAAAAAGTAATCCTAGTAAAGCCCCAAACTTTTATGAATGCTTCTGGCAAAGCAGTAAAATCCCTATTGCCTAAGCTTAGCTTAGGAGCTCCTAAGCTAAGCTTAGTTGTGATTCATGATGATATTGATATTCCTTTGGGAAAAGTAAAGGTTTCTGAAAACAGAGGTTCTGCCGGCCACAAAGGTGTGGAGTCTATTATCCAAGCGCTTGGAACTAAAAACTTCACAAGAATACGCATTGGTGTTCTCCCTCTCAAAGGAAAACCAAGCAATGTAGAAAGTTTTGTCCTAAAATCTTTTCTATCAGGAGAAAAAAAACTTCTTGTATTGAGCATTGATACTGCAGTGCAAAAACTTCTTGCATTGGTGAAATAATAAAACTACTTATCCATATTTCAGTCTCCTCTTTTAAAATGGAGCTTTTTTTGTTATACAAGAATACGGATG
>JAQBTT010000006.1 GCA_027624865.1 bacterium | reverse complement strand
CGGATGACGGGGCGAGTCCAGGCGTGCCCACCAAGGGCGGTTAGCTCATTTGGTTAGAGCGTCACATTGACATTGTGAAGGTGACAGGTTCAAATCCTGTACCGCCCACCATGAACTTGACCCCGTAGTGAAAATTTGACATCTCTTGATGTTGCGTAAATATATAAACCACAAAACTATTTTACGAATACCACCATCATAACTAAAGAAAATTAAAGATTTTACCGAGATGAAAAGCAACAGTCAAATTTCTACTACAGGGTTGAATATTCTCTATGAAGATGCTACACTCCAGGTTGTAGAGAAGCCTGCTGGTATTGACGTTGAGGCGATACAAAACCTCCTGCCAAAAGGGTTTTTTCTCGCACATCGTTTAGATAAGGATACTTCAGGAGTTCTCCTGGTAGCAAAAACAGAGAATTCCCTCTTGCATCTGCAAAAGCAATTTCAAAAAAGGGAAGTGGAAAAAACCTACCTTTGTTTAGTGGAAGGAAACCTCATGGAGCATGAGGGAGAAATTGCAACACTTCTTGGAAGGTCTGGTAATGACAAAAGAAAGCAAAAGGTATTTCTTAAAGGAGAACCCGGAGCTGAGGGAAAGCGGGAAGCTACTACTCACTACAAAATGCTCAAGCAATATATAGGATATACCCAGCACCACTTTTCTAAAAAAAGTGGGACAGAGGCGGGTATACCCGGCACTACTTTCAACTCTAAAAGTGGTGCTGGGTATACATTTCTTGAAGTACGCCCCAAGACAGGAAGAAAGCATCAGATACGAGTACACCTTTCTTCTATAAATCACCCTATTGCAGGAGATAAACTTTATGGATTTAAAGACCAAAAAACGCCAGAGGGGCTAAAAAGACAATTCCTCCATGCACACTCTCTTACCTTTACCCTTCCGAGCGGTAAGCACAAAACAGTTATTTCACAGCTTCCTGAAGACTTAAGCGCCGTACTCAAAAATATATCAGCGTAAATCAGCCAGTATCAGTATTAATCAGCAGTGAGCAGTAGCAAACATGAAAACAAAATTAGAAACAGTAGCGAATATGACAATAAAAAAAGACATACCTGATGTTCAGCCAGGTGATGTTATTTTAGTACACCAAAGAATTACTGAAGGGGAAAAGTCAAGAATCCAAGTATTTGAAGGAGTAGTCTTGGCAAAAAAACATGGTGTTGGAATCAACGCTACCATTACCGTGCGCAAAGTGACTCAAGGCGTTGGAGTTGAAAGAATCTTTCCATTGCACTCTCCTCTCGTGGACAAAATTGAAATCGTAAGACGCTCCAAAGTACGAAGAGCAAAGCTCTATTACCTAAGAGAGGCCAAGGGAAGAAAGTCACGTCTGAAAGCAAAAGCTTTCAATTTTGATACTCCAGCCACCTCAGATGAGGCGAGCCTCAACCCTCTGGAGCGGGAAGGAGAGTCTGAGCAAGAAATAGAAATGAAAGAGGGACTCAAAGAACCTCAAGGAGAAGTAGCAACAGAAGAGCAATCTGCCAAAGAGTCAGCAGATGTAGTTCCTGCAGAGGAGAAATAATAATGCGCGGGTGGCGAAATTGGTAAACGCGTACGCTTGAGGGGCGTATGCCGCAAGGCTTGAGGGTTCAAGTCCCTCCTCGCGCACAAAAATATGGAGATTGCCTCATTATTTACTGGAGTACTTTAGGACTTCCTGCTAACTCTTAAAGGGCAGCTAGCTCAACGGTAGAGCATCGCGTTTACATCGCGAGGGTTACAGGTTCGAATCCTGTGCTGCCCACAAGGTCGGAGGTTTGCCCCGTCATTCGACAGGGCATCCGGTCACCTGACCGGATGAATCCTATACCGCCCACAGTTATACTAAAATATGCCGCGGTAGCTCAGTGGTAGAGCAGTGGTTTGAAGAACCTCGTGTCGGGTGTTCAATTCACCCCCGCGGCACAAAAGAGAAATGCGGGCGTGGTATAGTGGCTATTACACGACCTTGCCAAGGTCGAAACGGCAGTTCGATCCTGCTCGCCCGCTCACGAGTCAAACTCGCTTAGAGTTTAAGGAGTGGCAAGTCAGACTTGCCTTCATTAAACTATATATACATATAAATTATGAAGTAAGACTTCACACTCAATATCCTATCAACCTAACAAGAGATTCCTTCCATCGCTCTTTATGCAACAATGCGATAGTAGCAAGCTGGTATGCTCCAACAAATACTCCAACAAAGAAGAGATCACCAAGCAAAGTATACTTTAAAAATGGAAGACCCATTGTGTAGGAGAGCATGAGTCCTTCCATTGTTGGGGCATACATAGGAGAAAACGCCCATACAGCAAAGTTTGTAGAAAGATAAAACAAAAAGGAACCTGCAAGGGTTGCAAGGGTTATTGCGCCAACATTCTTTTTATCTTTAATAAGCAACCCAAATATTCCATAGAAAAGAAAACTGCCATATACCACAAGCATTAACTTTGTATCATAAAATCCAATCACAAGGTCAGTTACAAACATTACTCCGAGAGGAAGAAAAAGCCAAAACCAGTGCTTTCCTGTCCCCCTACGGGAGATCCCCCGTAGGGGGACAAGGTACATGCCAGCAAATAAAGCCAGCGCTCCAATTGGGGTAAAGTTTGCGGGATGTGGAATCAATCGCCCTGCAAAAGCAATGAGCAGTGCTACTAACAAAAAACCAACAAGAAGATAGTGCTTTGTTTTCATATATACCGTGGATTTTTTTCTTTCGTCTTACTTTTTGAAATCTCAAGTCTTGCCAAAGCATACAGGTAACCAGAAAGTCGATTTAAGTAAGCTACTAATTCTTCTGGAAGTTTTTCCTTCTTTGCAAGTTTTACGACTGCCCGTTCTGCTCGGCGCGCTCCTGTCCTGGCATAGTCTAGCCATGCGGCCTCCTTATTTTCTCCTGGGATAATAAATCCTCGCTCTGGCTGTATCTTTTTTTCAATCTTTTCAATCTCCTGCTCCATCTTTAAAATCTTCTCTTGCGTAAGTTCGGGACCCTTGAACCCCATAGAGGCCCGAGGCCCACGGGGCTTTTCGGGCTTATTAAACATTATCCGAGCTACTCTTGCCTGGATAATGAACAGGTTCTCTTGCACAACAAATAGTTTTTGATTCAGGTCTTTTTCTGATGTGCTACGAATAACTCCAAGTAAAGAATTTAACTCATCTAAATCACCCAGAGCCTCCATAATAGGGGAATCTTTGGAGTACTTCTTTTTCCCAATAACAGACGAACCCTTATCCCCTTTGCCGGTATAAAATAATGCCATCCTACTTAACTACACCTTGAAAATCCACATGATTTGCAAGAGATACATCCTTCCTGCATCAAGAGTTGAGCTCCACAATCTGGGCACCCTGGCATGAATCCAAAATCTGCAACTTCTGTCTTTGCTCCTGTGGTTTGCGCAAAAGGAAGTACTTCTTGATTTTCTGGGCGCGAAATAACTTCCTGAACCTCTCTCGTAACTGTTACATGTTGCTCCAATATCTTCCCTAGGGCGTCTGGAAGGGAGAGCACAGTACCTTTATCCGTGAATATTGGCATAGGTCCTCGAATGCCCTTTAAATCGCCTGCTACCTCCTCTACCGCCACTCCAGAACGCAATGCAAGGGAGATTAAGCGACAAATGGCCTCTGACTGTTCCTGGAAGAATCCTCCAGACTTGCCAATAGTAGCAAACACCTCAAAGGGAACTCCTCTTTCGTCGTTATTCACAGTAACATACAACTTTCCATATCCCGTCTTTATGCGATACGTACTTCCATTCATAATCTCAGGCCTTGGCCTTGGTTTGCCGTGCTCCGGAGTTAGGCTCAATGGAGCTATTCCCTTTGCGCCAGGAGTTTCTGTTGGAGCTATAATATTCTCTCCAGAACCAACATTTAAAATCTGAATCACACGGCTTCCATCTCGATATACCGTACATGATTTGCATCCCAATTTCCAAGCCTCAATAAACACATTTGCAATGTCTTCTCTGGTTGCCGAGTTGGGAAAGTTCACGGTTTTGGAAATGGAATTATCCACGTTGTTTTGAAAGGCAGCCTGCATTTTCATATGATCCTGGCCCGAAATATCCATTGCAACCACAAAGATTTCACGCAGTGCCTTGGGAAGACTTTCTATATGCAACGCAGTTCCCTTATCAATAACCTCTTTTAATATTTTTTCTTGCTCTTTTGTGGAGAACTTTAGTCGGTCCAGTGCCTTCTTAAAGTACTGGTTAAAGTAGTGATACTGCTGACCATCCTTGTCTTGCTTAATGTAGGCCAAGGCAAAGTTTGGCTCAATACCAGAAGAAGTATCCATAAGCATAGAAATAGAGCCGGTGGGAGCCACCGTGGTTAAGGCGGCATTTCTCATCTTCTTTCCTATTCCCCATTCTTGCGCCTTTGCGTGGGGCGCCTTCTTTTTTACAAACACAGACTTTTGCAAGTTAGGAAAAGAACCTTTCTCACCTGCCAGATCCTGGGACATTATGTAAGCCTCTTTATTGATAAAACCCATTACCTTTTCTGCGGTGGCAAAGCCCTTTTTAGAGTCATATCTTATACCCAACTGAAAAAGCATATCCGCAAACCCCATAATACCCAAACCAATCCTGCGGTTCTTTTTTGCAAGGTCAGTCACGGCTTCTACGGGAAAATCAAATTTGTCTATAACATTATCCATAAGCCTAACCGCGGCTCTTGTGGCAAAACGCAATCTCTTGTAGTCAACCTTATTTTGCTTCACAAACAGGGCCAGGTTTAAAGAACCCAGGTTGCAGTTATCATAGGGGTGAAGTACTTGCTCTCCGCAATTTGATATAACGAAACCGTTGGCAATAAATGAGTGACTCAAGGGCTCGGTAAGGTCATACACTTTTTTACGCCCAGCATAGGTGATCTCCTTCACCTCGTCTTCAAAGGTTTCCCTATAATACCCTTTCTCTTTGAGCGTTGCTGCCTTAACGCTATAGTGATTACCCAAAAACCCAACTTTCTCCAGAAATATCCCTATGTTTGTTTTAGCGATATTCAATTCAAAACAAATACCATCGTTTTGATATCCCATTTTGATACTGGGCTTCCTGCTCCGGTCATAAATCGTAGAAATAACCCCAAGGTTGGCCAAAAGAATCTGCACCTGCTTGAGAAGCTTTTCTGACTTGGAAGTAAGGCGGATATACCTTGTCTGATTTTTCTCATAAATATTAATAGTTCCGTCTGCGCTAAACAAACCTTGAAGAAATCCAATCACAGCTTCCCTGGGAGCCTGCCATAAGGTGTGAGGAACCTCTTTTTGTTGTGCTCTCACTGCCTTGACACCGAAAGCCTTAACATACTCAACAAAAGCTTTGGAGCCGTAGATTAAATGATACACTCCGTTATACTGCAAAATCTCTTTTGTGTTGAGATATCGCCACTCGTTCACAATCTTCTTAATGCGTTCAAGAACTGCTTTGTCTTCTTTAGAAAACGTAAATCCAACCGTATACTGATTATGTACATCTCGAACCCACCCATCTCCAACCAACCACCCCAAAACCTGTCCCAGTTCTTTACTCCAAGCGGTAGGAAAATTATACCTATAGATGCGTCCGTTCTTTCCTTTTACTTCTCGTGGAGCCTCAAAGGGAAGAATGGGGTTGATGGCCCACAGCCCTTCTGTTGACTGAAGCAAAATCTTATCGCCCTTGTGAAGCTCACAAAGGGCAGTCTTGCCTTCAGGAGTAAATATCTCATGTTCTTTTGTCGCCTCTAATTCATATCCAGATCTGGTCACAAGCTTGTAGGTTGGCTTTACTCCTGTCGCCCATGCCTTTGAAACACTTCCCACTCCTTTTTCTTTCTGCTCGGCAAAAGAAAGAGTCGGAGCGATTTCCTGCTCTCCTTCTTTCCCTGCAATAGCTCTTGCCTCCAGGGAAACGTCTAACGTTCTTGGCGCTCTTTTGTCGGTGGCGATTTTTAAACCTCCGTCTCCATACTTCTGTACCAACTCCTCCATACGTAAAAGTCCCTTCTCTGTGGCGACCAAAGTGTCGCCCGTAACGCACGGATTAGTTGACGCAAGAGGGCCTAAATCGGGAAGGGGATTTGCCTTGTTCCACGTATCCACAAACGCAATACCAGGCTCCCCGTTAAGCCAAGCGTGGTCCACCAAAATATCAAAGAGTTGCTTTGCGCTGATATCTGTTTCTTCTGACTTATATACAGACCCGTTGGGATGGCGAAGCACCGATCTTGGCTTCACCTTTTTCCCCTTAAACGTACAGAGCCATTGCTTGTCTGGCTCCTTTTGGAGCTGTTCCATAAACTCATCAGTAACGGTCACGGAAATGTTAAAGTTTCGAATTTCCCCTTCGTTGCTTTTACACGAGATAAAATCTAAGACATCGGGATGATCAATCCTCATCATGGCCATATTGGCACCGTGACGACTTTGCTGTTTGATAGTTCCAAATGCTGCATCATACACCCTAAGAAAAGACACAGGGCCAGAAGCTTCCCCACGAGATTTCTTGGTGGGAAACATGGCAGGGCGCATTTCAGACAAGTCAAAACCAAGCCCAGATCCTGCTTGCTGAAGCAAAGCAGCATCTTTTAACGTGCCAAAAATACTCTCCATGGAATCATGAATAGGCAGAACAATACAATTTGCAATGAGAGGGGTGGCAGACCCTGCATTGGTGAGAGTGCGCCCTGCTGGGGTATATTCTTTTGAGGCCATGATCTCAAAGAAATCTCTGGCTATTTTTTCTGTTGCTTTTTCTTTCTTTCCGTAGTTCTTTTCTATGTCTGCCAAAGAGTCCGCCACCCGCAAGAACATATCAGCTGGTGTTTCTTGCGTTCCATCTTCATGCTCTGCAAGATACCGCTTCTTCATCATCTTTAAGGCATTTTCTGAAAAGCGAGCATTAACAATATTCTTCTCTTTCTTCGTGAGCTTTAACATAAGGTGGAAAGGGGATGCAAATTAAGTTATCTTTGTGTTTTTGCGACCAAGCTTCTCTAGTTTCTCAATTTCTTTTTCAAATGCCTTTGTGCTCTTAAAATTACGGTGCACGGAGACGAATCTTAAATAGGCAACCTTATCTAATGTCCTTAAATGCGAAAGAACGATTTGCCCTATTTGCTCTGAGCTCACCGTATCTTTCTCTAAATTAAATATATCGTTTTCAATGAGAGCAACTACCTTTTGAAACTGCTCTTCTGAAACGGGGCGCTTCTCTATAGCTTTTCTCAGTCCAAGCTCCAGCTTGTGTCGTAAATACGGTTGTTTCTCATTCCCTCGTTTTTGCACCTCAAGGCCAAAGAGCTCAATTCGCTCATATGTAGTAAAACGCCTGTCACACTGCGGGCAAACTCGTCGGCGTTTAATGGCCCTCCCATGGTCAGCTGACCTTGAATTGCTCACCTGGGTAGAATTTTGACAAATGGGGCACTTCATCCCTTAATTAGTCAACATATTGTATGGGGTGTCAAGAGTACTATACTAGGTAAAATAATTGACTGCCTTAGTATTGTAGAAGCCAAGCACTTTGATGTCAAATTGGCTACTGTGGACAATTATTAAATCATCATACCAGGCATTGATTCTCTACTGCCCTGGGGCTTGACTTTCCCTTGGTTATAGGATATAATATCAACATACCCTGAGAGGGGTTTTTAAATGAAACAAATAATTACGCGAACAATTTTTGCCTCTGTTGCAACGTTTGCAATGGCTGCTATCCCGGTTTCTGGGGAAAAAATAGCAAAAGGACCTGCTCTTTTACAAGGTCCTCCAGTATTAGTGGGGGAATTATCTTTTTCGCAGGCAAATGCACTACTTCCCATCCCTTCCCCCACTCCAGAAAAAGTAGTGTCTCGAATTAATGTAATAGTAACTGCATATTCTTCAACGCCAGAACAAACTGACAGCACTCCTTTTATCACCGCATCTGGAACTTATGTACGAGATGGAATTGTCGCAGCAAACTTTCTTCCCATAGGGACAAAAATTAAACTCCCTGATATTTACGGGGATAGAATCTTTGTGGTAGAGGACAGAATGCATCCAAGAAAACAATGGATGGTAGATGTCTGGTTTGCAAGCTACAAAGAAGCTAAAGAATTTGGAGCAAAGACAACCTACATTCAAGTCTTGGAGGGATAAAAACTCAACTACTTGAGTTTTTATGGGAAACCTACCTTTTATGCCATGTTCCGCATAGCGGGACGGCATATGAAGGTTTCCCCGGGCTCAACTGCTTGAGTTTTTACGGATTTGCGCCACTTGCGATGTTCCGAAAGAACCGCAAGTGAATAATGCAAATCCAGGACCTCTTTTGCTAAGCCGTAGAACGCGAATTGTTTAATAAAAGAGATATATACAAAATAAAAAAACAGCTGAAACATAGAGCTGTTTTTTTATTGGTGCCCAGGGTGGGACTTGAACCCACAAGCCTTTCGGCACATCATTTTAAGTGATGCGCGTATGCCAATTCCGCCACCCGGGCAAAACTTAACTTAGTTAAGTTTGAGGCGATGGGCGGAATTGAACCGCCGTACGAGGTTTTGCAGACCTCTGCCTAACCACTCGGCCACATCGCCATTACTTGTCTTCTTTTATCTTATCTAATATCTCCTCAATCGTTTGTGCCTCTCTCTTCTTTTCTTCCAGGAACCACTCAATGCGAGGAACAGGGCGCATATTCAAGCGCTTATTTAAAACTTGCTGCATATCATACACATCTCTTTCTAGAAGCTTTAGTATCTCTGCGCCACGCTCCTCTGGCATCACACTAATATATATCTTGGCCTGCTGCAAATTGGGAGATGTATCTGCCCTGGTTACGGTAACGATAACATTCTCTGGGGTAGTAAACTCACGAAGCAGGATTCCCCCCATCTCTTTTCGCAAAAGCTCATTTACCTTCAGGATGCGCTCTGTTATTTCACTCTTACTCTTTTTTTCAAACATACATACAAGAGATTAAGATCACAATGTACCCTGCAAAGTTTCCTGGATAAAGGATTTTAAAACATCTCCTTTCTCAACACGCTCTGCGCCTTCATACACCAACCCACATTCCTCCCCAGCTTTTGCTGAGCCAACATCTTTTTTATTTTTTTGTAGGTTCACAATTTTCCCTCCTCCTATAAAATCATCTTCTCGAAATACCTCAATCTTACTCCCTTTTTTAATCTCACCTAAAGAAACCTTTCCCCCTATAATCTGCCTACTTTTGTCAGTTAAGAACACTGCCAGTACTTTTAAGGAACCAAGCTCCGTCTTTATTGATTCTGGTTCAATGTTATTTTCCATCAGCGTTCGTACCCTCTGGATTAATTCATAGATAACATTAAAAGTTTCAATCTTTACTTTCTCTCGCTGTGCAAGAGCAATTGCAGAGGATTGTGTCTTAATGCGAAACCCAATAATCCTTGCCTTTGTTCCAATTACTGTTTTTACGTCTTTCTCCGTAATCTCTCCAACTTCAGCATCCACAAAGCGCAATACTACCTTTTCTTGAGGGATTGCAAGTAAGACTTGCTTTACTACCTCAAGAGATCCTACTACATCTACCTTCAAGATAATATCTAGGGTTGGTAGGCCCAAAGCAATCTCTTGCTTAAATGATGGAGCAATAGTTGGCTTCACAAATGCCCGAGCCTCTTCTTCGCTCAAAAACACTTGAAACTCTTCTCCTACTTCAGGAGGATTCTCAAACCCAATAACGAGGCACGGGAAGGAAGGGGGGACTTCTTTCATTTTCTGTCCTGCAAAATCCTCTATAATGCGTGTCTTCCCAAACGATGACGCAGTTCCTACAAAAGATCCAGCAGTCAGCGTTCCTTCTTTAATCAGCAACGTTGCTGTTGGTCCTCTCCTTGGATCAAGAGAGGACTCAATGACGACTCCTTTTGCTGGAGCTTTCACATCTGCTTGAAACTCCTCAAGCTCTGCCATCAGCAAGATGGTTTCCAAGAGTTCTTGTATTCCTTGCTTTGTGGTAGCAGAGGTTGCAACCTCTGGCACCTTTCCCCCGTATGACTCAACAATAACGCCTTCTTGCATAAGCTGTTTTCTTACTCGCTCTAAGTTAGCATCTGGCTTATCTATCTTATTAAACGCAACTACCATGGGGAGCTCTGCTTTCTTTGCTTGCTCAATTGCTTCTTTGGTCTGAGACTTTACCCCATCGTCCGCAGCTACCACCAAGACTGCAAGATCAGCTACCTTGGCTCCTCGAGAACGCACCGCAGAAAAAGCCTCGTGGCCAGGGGTATCAATAAAGGTGATGGGTTTGCCTCCTATTACAGCAACGTATGCTCCAATATGCTGAGTTATCCCTCCTGACTCCTTTGATATAATTTTAAAATCTTCTCGGATGGCTTCTAGTAAAGAAGACTTGCCATGGTCAACGTGCCCAAGCACCACAACAACAGGGGGGCGCGGAGCCATCAATGCATCATTATTCAATTGTGCTTTTGCTTTGGCCATATATAACTTTCCCTATTTTTTCTTACTTACATCCTGTGCCTGCAAGATTATCTTTTCTTCCTCGGCAGACAAAGGGTATGTTGATTTTCCTTTCTTTACTTCCTTTGCATATACCCGTTGCATATCTTTCCCATAGTGAGACGTAAATACAACTCCTGAGTTTTCACTATTTAAAAGGGCGACAGAAAAGCTTTGGTCTCCTCCTATCCCCTCAAAGGGATTAAACCTTACCACGCCTACCTTACTTACAGATTGTTCCTGCTGCTTTGTTAATGCAGTAAGATCATTTGTAGTCTTTTCCAGCCGCTCTTCTAAAAGCTTCACTTGCTTTGCAAGCTCTTTTACGGTTACTATTGGACTTTTCTTTTTTTTAAAATTAAACATATGTTTGGGCGGAACGTAAGAAATTTCTCCTGAAATTTCAACGTTCCAGCAACGTAAAAATCTTTGATTTTGTACGTTGCGGAGGTGGAAGGATTCGCCATGTCAGGCGACATGGCGCCCTATCGAATGATAGGGCGAACCCTATTTTCCATTATTATATTACGGTACTGCTGCCTAAATAATCTCTTACCTTCAGTTGTCTTTAGAAATTTCTCTCGTCTTTGAGCATCACTCTTTAAGATATATGCTTCATATCCAAGCAACTTGAATGGTCTGAAATTTTTTGTTGATCCTACTTTTCCTGTTTTATGCTCATCTATCCGCCTACGCAAATCACCTGACATCCCAGTATGCACCTTTCCATGTATCAATAATAAAAAATACACATAATACATGGCGGAGGGTGCAGGATTCGAACCTGCAAAGGATTACTCCCAATGGTTTTCGAAACCATCGCAATGCCATTCTGCCAACCCTCCTTTTGTGGACCGTACCGGGCTCGAACCGGTGACCTCTTCGATGCCATCGAAGCGCGCTACCAACTGCGCCAACGGCCCATATTCTCTTTGTGCCCCCACCAGGAATCGCCATGTCATCCGACATGGCGCCCTATCGAATGATAGGGCGAACCTGCCCTGTGTCCCTGGCAGGAGTCGAACCTGCAACCTTTTCCTTAGGACGGAACTGCTCTGTCCAGTTGAGCTACAGGGACAGTAAAAGTCCCTATAAACATACCACAAAATGTCCATTTTTACAATCTCTCCTCCCTTGTGCAAAACCCTAGTTGACAACAGGTTTGTGGTGGACAATAATGATATTTGTAATAAACGATACCCACACTCACCATATTTCACCAAGTTGATGAAATATGGCAAGCGAGGTACTAAAAAGGTCGAGAAAAGCACTTTTTTGTCGAAAAATTTATTTATCCAAAAAGCATGTTGCTAGACCAAACATTGCGCAACCAGTTCTTCCTATTTGAGGATAATGAAGACTCAGAAATCCCTTTTGAGGAACTTGGGAATGATTCCTTTGAACACACAGACGAAGAGGAAGAAGAGGATGATGATGAAGACCCAATAGAAAAATACTAGAAACAAAAGAGCCCCTCAAGGGGCTTTTTTATTTCTCCTTTTCTTTATCCCTTTTCCCCTCCTGTGACTTCCCTTGCTCAAGCAAGAACAATCTATCATGTAGCCCTTTTAAAAGAATGTTGGTTTCATGGTCTCGTTCAATAAGCTGATCTATCTTCCCACTTAAATCTCCAATCTGTTGGTCTTTGGTATCAATTACTTTCTTTAGTGTTGCAATCATGTCATCTTCCAAAGAGGCTACAGGCACAGGCTCCTCCTCCTTTTTATAGTAAGCTTCTCTTGAAGCCTCTTTTGCTACAGGAGCTTCCTTTTCTTTTGCAGATTCTTTAATTAAGAAAGTTCTACTTATTAAATACATCATGCGACCTTCCCGCATCTCAGATTTCATAATATCTTCCTTTAAGGTTCCTGCAAGCAAAGCTTTCTTAATCAAAAGCATCACAGCGCTATCTGCCTGTTTTAAGAGCCTTGCTGCTTCTCCTATAGTGATAAATTCTTGGTCCATATACCAAAAGCATATCAGATTTCTCCAGTACAAGCAAAAAAAGAGCGGCACATTAGCGGGTGCCGCCTTTCTGTGCCTATAAGGCACCATTATTACTCCCTCTTCGGAGACTGTTGCACAGTGGCACCCAGTAGTTCCTCCGAGAGAGGGGATAGACGCCCTCCCTCTTGATAGGGAGAACACTCTTCTTATACCCTACTATAAAGAGACTAGTCAAATCTCTATGTAGCAGGCTTAAAACCTGTTTACAGACCTACAATTTTACCTAACAACCAAAACACAACACCCGCAACACCCCAAATTGGAATAGTAAGTAAGCTGGTATATTGATGAACATTTAATCGCTCATACGTCCAAAGTCTTTTATTGAGCACCTTATGATAGGTTAGGCCACAAGATATTCAAATACAAATCCAAAAAAGGAACTTACCAAAAACAGGCTTAATATCTTTGTATCAATGAAATATGCAAATCCTAGTACAGCAAGAATCGGCCAAATAATAATCGCTATATATTCTCGCCAGTAAAATTGCTTTGTTTTATGACCATAAAGATACGCAAGATAAAATCCAACAAGCGTAATAATTATAAATATAAAGCCTAAAATAAGAATTTGATCCATGATTCTATCCTTATATCAATATCATACCATGGTATGATAATGATACATGCTACGATTCTTCTTGTACAACGTTCAGCATCGCGCACACATACTGACGAACGCTTTTGGTTTTTAGCAGATACTTCAATACTAGCTAGTATTGAAGTATTGACAATGGTCCATACTAAATATACACAAAACACCCAAACAAGAACCTTAGTTCGGCCAAGATGTGGATAACTAAGCTTAGCTTAGTTTTTACTGGGGTGGGCGACGGGATTTGAACCCGCGAATCTTTGCTGCCACAGAGCAACGCTTTAGACCACTAAGCTACGCCCACCATGTGGAACGTACAAATTTTTCTAAAATTTTACGTCCCTACAACGTTTAAATTTGATTTACAAATTTATTACGTTGTGCTCCCAGTAGGAATCGAACCTACATCCCAGGTTTAGAAAACCCGTGCTCTATCCGTTGAGCTATGGGAGCAAAAGCAAACTGCTTTGCTTTTGCTGGGTTTGCGCGCCCCAAGTCCTTTTCTAAAGCAGGTACATTTAATAAACTGCTTTGCTTTTGCTGGGTTTGCGCGCCCCAAGTCCTTGAGGGGCGAATCATGCAAACCCAGGGCCTGCTTTTGAAAACTGCTGTAGGCAAATCGTTTTCTAAAGCAGGTACATTTAATAAACTGCTTTGCTTTCAATATAACGAAAGTGTCCTTAACTAGACTAAGGACACGACGAATTATACCTAAAAACGCGTCTTTGGTCAACCCCCACTACTCAAAAAATGAGTGTGGGGATTGACCTCCTCTACGGATTAAAGAGGTCTTGTGGATTGAGGAAATCTGCTTGTTTCATCTCTTCTTGCTCTTGCTCCAGCTCAGATAAAATCTCCTTAAGCACTTTCTCTTGAAACTTAAATTCAGAAGTCACCGACTCCATTTCTGTCTGTGGGGAGAAAATCACATACTGGTAGAACAGAACTGCAGCAATGAGAGCAGCGCCTGCTATGAGAGCAAGGGTTGTTATAAACGCATGCTCACCTATGTACCATGCAAAGGCCCCTATCTTTTCTTTCCACTCCAATATATTTTTTGTAGAGAATTTCTTCATGGTTTTGAGACTTTTGGCAAAGGTCCGGTAAATACCTCAACTAGTACATTAAAACTTACTTCTTTTGCACTATCAACGCTATTTTGTGAAGATCGGTCCCTTACCAAGGATGTGTTCTGCACCAAAAGAAGATGAGGTCCACTCTCCAGCTTCGTTAAAAAGCGCAGAAATGCAGGGTAACTTGCAGATGACGTAAGATGAAAATCCATAACTGGCCATATATCTCCTTTTTGCTTCTTTGGAGTACCTGGCGTTATCTTCACTATAAGGTTTGAGCTTTCTGCAATTTCTTCTATGAATTGAATAAAGCCGATAGGGGTTTCGCCATCCACAAAGATATTTTCAATTGCCTCAAAGCTTTCTTTGTTTAATTTAACAAATTTCAAATACTCCACAACATCTATTTCAGCCAAGCTTGCTTTTTGCACCTTTACGTATTGCTCTTCAAGTTCCTTTGAGTTTTTTTTAATTCCTTCAAGTAGGGGAAATACTCCAAGGCCCAAAAGGATGAGTACACCTATTACTACTGATGCTGATGCGATAATAATTTTTTTACTCATTGTGGTGCTGTTAGCTTTGCTTGAAAGGAAAAATTAATATCAGTTGGTTGTACCCAGTTTGAAGGAGGAAACACAACTTCAGTAAAAAATGGGTTTGCCTGCAGGGCATCCTTAAAGGAAAGAAGCTCTTCTCGTGTCTGTGCCTTTCCAGTCACGGCAACAATAGCGGGAGTTTTAACTATCTCATCTGCCTTCTTTCTTGTCTCAATGGAGGGAGTATAGCTGAAAGAAAATAAATACATCTCACTTGACAAAGAGAGCGCCAACTCATCTATTACATCTTTTACTGGTCTTCGATTTTTTTTGAACGCCTCAATATTTGTAAGCTTTATGTTCCAGCTTTTTATCTCTCCCAAAGTTGAGTTTTCTTTGGCGGTTCTCTCTTCAAATGAAAGAAGTTTTACTTCTTGCGCCAAGCGCTCTTTTGTGAGCGCAACTTGAATCACTAAAAGAAAAACACTTAGCGCAATCAAAGCAATCCCAAATACTCCTCCTAAAAGAAGTATGAGGCGAAACATCTGTTGGTCCTTTAATGTTTGTCTATATTTTGGTGGAAGTAAATTAATCATGACAGCTACTTTAATCGGACAAATACAGTCCTCTGAGCGCTAATCCCAAGGCTGCAGTATATTTTAACGACTCTCCAAAGGAAACTGGGGGGAGCTCTTGTAATGAAGTTTCCAATATATTTACCCAGGGGTTTCCCAAAGTAACTTCTCGCTCAAGCTCTGTTGAAAGAAATTTAGTAAACCCTTTCAAATTTGCTCCTCCTCCAGAAACAATAATCCTTTTAATACGCTGCTGATTTATTCCAAGGTGCTGATGCGCAGTGTGAGATTCATAATAGGAAAGATGTTTTTTTATCTCTGTTGCAAGACTCACAAGAGGGGGCTGTAAGGAGTCAAAAACCATTTTCCCTTGCTCATCATCCTGACCTTCCAAGCCAAAGATAATTTTTAATTCCTCTGCTTTCTCTTCTGAAAGCTTGAGGTCACGGGCAACACTTTTTGTAAGCTGACTTGAAGATATGGGGATAGAGGCGGTAAAACGCAGGCTATGACCAGAGAATATAACAAAGCTTGTTCGCGTTGCACCAAAATCAACCAACAACACAGGAGTTGCAGATGTTTCTTTTGCAATAAGAGCTCGCGAGATAGCTAAGGATTCAATCTCCAATACCTTAACTGTTAATCCAGCTTGCTTTAGTACCTCAAGGTATGAGTCCGCCATAGTTTTTGGGAGAGCGGCTAAAAGAACATCAATATGATCAATGTGATTATGAAACGGCTGTACTACATGAAAATCAAGGTACACTTTCTCAATTGCATGAGGAACATAATTCTCTGCTTCAAAGCGTACGGCATTCTCCAATTCCTCTTTCTTCATCTTTGGCAACTGAATGAGCTGCAAGAATGCCTGCTCTTCAGGAAGAGAAACAACAACTTGCCTGGTTGAAAGATTTGCTCCAAGGCTGTCCGCGGCTTCGCGAATAATTTGCACCAAAACATCTTTCTTTCGTATCTCACCACGCTCAACTACTCCAGGGGCAATAGGAAACTCTCCAAAAGCATGGAGCTTCAGTGTTTTCCCCTGGCGCTTTAAATATACAATCTTTAAGGAAAGGTCTGAGATATCAAGTCCAAAAGCTAATGGATGAAGAGTTAGTGCATCAAGCATATTTTTATTCTACCTATTTACTCAACTTCTTTCCAGGATATAAGTTCCCAACTGGCCCCTGGCCCCGAGCTAAAGGTGGCAGAACTCAATCCTGTTTCATAGGTTATGATTGCATTGTTTTTCAGGTGAACACCATGCCCAGTAATCTTGTGTAGTTCAAGATTATTCTCCACAAGAATCCAGCCTGACGACGCATACAAGATATCAGCTATAACATTATTTTTTGCGTTCACCGCAGGATTACCTGCGTTTGTAGAAAGATACATAAGATAACTCCCCGGTATCCCGGAGCCAGACGAAATACTATTGTTTTGAATTGTAATAACCCCATCAGCCACTATGACTCCAGATGCCGCGTCAAAAGATGCATCCAGAAGCACCCTCGCATCGTTCTTTATCTCTACATTCCCCGTTACCCAAATGTTCCCAGTAAGTGTCCACACTGCTTGATTCTCTATGGTAACATTCCCAATAATTTTCTTTGGACCCAAAGAAGCAGTATCACTTCCGTCCAGTATATAGTTTCCACTTATAATGCCGCCGGCTTCTGCTGCATCCTTCCATGCTTGAATTTCGCCTGACGTAATGGGAAGAGGAGCTTGGAGAGGAGGCTCTCCAAGAGAAACAAAAGCGCCAAAAGAACACTCGTTATTTGTATTTGCATAAAGAGTTCCTGCCACCTGCGCGCTCTCACAATGATCCATAAAAGCGTCTCCTCCAATAGAAATGCCAGAAGACACTTGCCCCCCAACTCCCGACACTGTTGCAGTTCCCGTAATTTCTGCGCCCGAGTTCCCCTGAATGTTCCCGCTGGAAAAGACATTGCCAACAACACTGCTGTTGTTATCCATCTCAATGCCTCCGGCCCCCACATGAGCGCCATAGAAAAACTGCGGAGCAATACCAGACAAACTATATACAACTTCTACTTTTCGTATACGGGAAGCATCATCTCCCGTAGCAGTAATTATCTTTACTGCTCCAATACCCGAAACAGTGGTTGATATATTAGCATTTGATATCATAGTGCCAAGGCTAATTGGACTTACCCACTGCAAAGAATTCTTCACGCGATGCAGCGCATCTTCCACCCCAGCTTCTGCCACATAGTATGCTTGTAAGGATGTTTTTGTATTTTTAATAATATGTTGCTGGGACGAAATTAAGCCAAAAGCAGAAGCTCCAATTCCAGACAACACAAATACCACCAAAAGGGTGAGGTAAAGAGCGATAAATCCTTTCTGTGTATTTTTCACCCCGTAGTGAAAATTAGACAATTGCTTATTGTTTTTTCGATTAAACAACATTTATATCGGTTTTAGTTTGTTCATGTTTCTTTGCAATGCTT
Source organism: bacterium (assembly GCA_027624865.1). Lineage (GTDB taxonomy): Bacteria > Patescibacteriota > Minisyncoccia > Minisyncoccales > UBA10102 > 01-FULL-49-22b. The sequence continues at coordinate 7,630 of JAQBTT010000006.1, read as the reverse complement.
CATTTTATCGCAATTCTTAAAGAAAGGTCTAATTTCTACTACGGGGTTCATATTACCTTAAAGAAACAGTTGAGGTTATTGATACCACAGCCTCCAGTTCTGGCCTGTTGTTAGGATTTTTATGACGTACTTGCATAGATATTCTTACAGAAGGAAAGTTTGTATCAGTAGAAATAGCAGTGAAGGCAAGGCTCGTAACCTCAACTGTATTGGGGGTAAGTGCAAGGGGAGCCTGCTTTTCTCTTTTTATACAAAGAGCGTTGTCGCATAAGAAAAAGTCAATATACCCTAGCGTCTCTCCCGCGACAGTCGCACTGCTCGTTTCCAAAGAAACTTGCGCCAGTGTGGTGGTAGCAAGATACAATCCTTGTGCTTCTCTTGCTTCATGCATAATCCCATCCATTGCAAGTTGTGCTGAGGATGTTGTCTCCTGCAGTACCTGGGATTTTGTATGCGCTTGCAGGGTCCACAAGAATAATACAGAAACCGAACCTCCAAGAACAGCAAGGACTGCAAAGTACACCATAAATTCTATAATCGTAAACCCAGCACTAAATCTTTGGCTGGCAGGCTTTATTGTCTTATTGAAAGAAATGCTGTTTGTCATTTCAGAGATTTGGTGCTGGGTGAAGCCTAGTTGAGAAAATATTTTACGTTTCATGTTGCGCGTTTTACGTTTCATGGGGTTCATCTCCAGTTTGTAAGATATGTTGCAACCTCAAGCTGTCTTGTGCCTCCGCGCTCCTCCCAAGAGACAGTAACCGTTGCTTTTTTGGTTGCGCTATCAATTGCTCCTCCTGCGGAAACAATATTATCTAGAGTGTCTCGCTCTACAAATTCTACTGTAATGTCTCTCGTAAAGATTCCTAGCGTTTCTGTCCCCAAAAGAAGTTGCCATCTTTGAGGTATTCCTCCTGAAAGACCAACATGAAGCGATGTTCCAGTAGGCAACACCCCTAGTCCATCGTAACTATCTTGAGGATCATCATCATCCCAGCCTGTGTTATCGCGATAGTTCTTGAGTGCTTCCAAGCCCTCTTGCACAAGAAACGAGGCTTGCGTAGTTTGCTTAAGCAGAGAAGATGTCCGCAGGGAAAAGGTAGCAAAGGAAATTAAAGCTGAAACTGCCACCCCAATGATTGCAATGGCAACAAGAAGCTCAATAATAGAAATTCCTCTATTGTATTTCTGGTGCTCCAGCATAAATTGATGTTCCCTGAATTATTACCCCTGCTCCATCATATGAGATGAGGTTCCCGGTTGCATCTCCCGTCAGTTCAACTTGCAGGGACTTTGTATTCTTATCCCTATCTCGATGCAATGAGAATATGGTTCCCTGTAAAGGATCATTGAGCAAAAGCGTATGAACTTTTATATGTTGCGTTTCACTTTCCGACACCACATCTCCCTCCCAGAAAATCTCTCCCTCCATCATATTTCCTGCAACAGGGAAAGAAAAAGTAATCCCAGGGAATAGTAAACTTACGCTTTCATTAACTGTATCAATGTCTCTTCCTTGATACACCACCTCAACGTGCCTTGAGTCCACCACTCGCCCGCCATCCAGTGGAGAAGTTACACTGCCTTCTTGGATTGCGCCAGATAAAAGAACACTCACAACTTTTGTAGAGCTTATATCTTTCACCAAGCGAAAAGTAATAGAGCCCTGCGCGCTCGCCTGTCCCGTCAAACGCGAAAAGACTACTTCATTTCCTCCCCCAAGCGCAACAGAGGAAACCTCAACTGTTTTTTCAAGTACTACTATCACATCGTTCCCAACATTTCGTGTTGCATAACTTGTCCCTTCAAAAAGTATGTATTGGCCAGGAACATTAAAATACACACCATATTGGAGCGCTCCCTCTGAAGCCAGGGTTTTACTTTGCGCCAAGCGCAACGCTGCTACTACTTCCTTGCCAGTATTTTGCAACTTAGCCCCCTGCCCAAAAGAGCGCAGTTGAGGAATACTGAGCCCCAAAAAGAGCCCAATGATTCCCACAACAACAAGTATTTCAACTATCGTGAAGCCTGCAACGTGAAACATGGAACGTGCAGCATGTATTTTATTACTCTCCATATTATAGGTTATACGTTTTGTGTTATAGGTTATGTAACCAATGTATTCTATACTTCATTAAAAACTTCCCAGTATAGAATACATTGGTTGAATCATGGAAACGGCAAAAAACCCAACGATCGCTCCAATAATGAGCATAAGCACCGGCTCAATAACAGAAGCCAAGTTCTTTGAAATATGGGATACCTCCTCTTCAAAGAATTCAGCAAGCTTTGCTAGAAGCTCAGATGTCTGTCCAGTTTCTTCTCCCACCTCAACCATCTGCACCACCACGATGGGGTACAAATTTGTATATTGTGAAAGAATCTCAGAAAGCTTTATTCCTTTTCGCATTTCTTGTGCTCCCTTACGCAGTACTTCGCGAAAATGTGAGTTCCCCAGCACGGTTGCTGTCACCTCCAGTGCCTGCACCATAGGGATGCCTGCTCCAATTAAAGAGCTCATACTGCGAGCAAACAAAGCAGTATTCATTTTTTTTACAATTGGGCCTATGATAGGCGCTCTTAACATTACGGTGTCCATCACGCTTTTTCCAACTTTTGTACGCAAGGCTTGCAAAAACCCAATAATTCCTCCTACCAAAAGAAGAAGCGCTACATACCAGTAATGAATCAGAAAGTCTGCAAAAGAAATGATTGCTCTTGTGGTTGCAGGAAGGGGGACCTCAAGCTCTTTAAATGTATCGGCAAGATTTGGTACCACTGTCACTAGCATTAAGGTTCCAATACCAAGCATGGCAACTACAATAACAGCAGGATAGATTAAAGCTCCCTGGATATTGGAACGTAACTCATGCTCTCGCTCAAGTTGCAACGTAAGTTGCGTAAGCACATTCTCAAGAGTTCCTGACTCTTCCCCCGTTTTAATCATGTTGATAAAAATATCAGGGAAGATGGCAGGGTATGCCATCATGCCCTCAGACAGCTGTTGTCCTTCAAGGACTTTCTTTCGCATCTCCACCAAGGCTGACTTAAACTTTGCTGACTTTGCTTGAGAAGACAACACCAAAAGAGTTTTTGGCAATGCAATTCCAGCTGAAATCATAACTTTTAAGTTGCGCATGAACATAAGTTTCTCTGTTAAAGAAACTCCAAACAATCTTGAGAATACATCAAGCGACAGAGGACTTGTCTTCTTTTTTCCTTGCACCATGGACTCTGTTAAGATATACCCCTTCTTTCGCAAGGATTGGGCAAGCTCACGTTCATCGCTCGCAACCTCTTCTCCTGTAAGGTATTCTCCTTGCTTTGATACTGCAGTGTATGTGTATGTTGGCATTATTCAGAAATTACCCTCAATATTTCTTCAATGGACGTTACTCCTTGTGCTGCTTTTAAAAATCCATCCTGCACCATGGTTACCATTCCTTCTTCTTCAGCTTGCTTTTGAATTTGATCTGCTGTCGCTTTTTGGACAATGAGAGCTTTGATAGATTCGCTCACAGAAAGTACTTCGTAAATTCCAATTCTGCTTTTGTACCCATCTTTTGCCTCCTTACTTGCCTTGGGTTTATAAAACGTAATAGAAGAAAGAGTATCGCCTTCCTTTATTATTTTTTCTTTCTTTAAAAGTTTTATGAGTTCTGCAAGATTGCAATAAGAAGCAAGATTTTTAAGTTCCTTTTCAGATAGCTTGTATGCTTCTTTTTCTTCTGCAAGCTTTCGTACCAATCGCTGAGCAACGATTACATTTAGGGTAGATGCGATAAGGAAGGGTTCTGCTCCCATTTCAATCAAGCGGGGGAGAGCACCAGCAGCACTATTGGTGTGCAAGGTAGAAAGTACAAGGTGCCCGGTAAGGGCAGCATTAATGGCAAGTGAAGCAGTTTCCTGGTCTCGAATCTCGCCTACCATAATAATATCTGGGTCTTGACGAAGCAGAGAACGGAGCCCAGAGGCAAACGTCAGTCCTATCTTGGGGCTTACTTGCGTTTGATTTATTCTTTGCATACGATACTCCACTGGGTCTTCCACTGTTGAAATATTCACATCGGGTGTATTTAAAATCTCCATTGCAGAATACAAGGTTGTAGTTTTTCCAGATCCCGTTGGTCCTGTTACCAAAAGCATCCCCACAGGCCTTTTGAGGGCGTGTTCAATATGTTCCAGTGCTTCGCCGCGCAGTCCCAACGCTTCTAGGCTCAAAGCATTTGTAGTTTCTGACAGGAGACGCATGACAATCTTTTCTCCATCAAACACAGGGAGAATAGAGACACGAACAGAATACTTATACTCCGTGGTTTCCACTTTAAACCTTCCATCTTGAGGAAGTCTGTGTTCATCCAACTTCAATGAGGAAAGCACCTTAATTCTTGCAACAATACCAGAAGATGCTGTTTTAGGGAGCACCATTGCGTCTCGCAAGACGCCATCAATACGATACCTTACCACCACCTCTTTTTCTTCAGGTTCAATGTGAATATCAGATGCTCGCTCTAAAATAGCGTGACGCAAAAGAGTATCAACAATTTTAATGATAGGGAGGTCTTCTGCTACCTTCTCAAGTTCAGCTACGCCAGGCGCCTTTTCTCCCTCCGCTGTAGTCTTTATATCCTGAGCCTCCTTTTTAATAATATCTCCAAACTCAGCTTTCAGAGTCTTTGAGTACTGCAATAGTACCTGCTTCATGGACTCTGGAGTAGTTAAGCGAGGAAGAATCTTTAGATTCGCCTTCTTTCGTATGAAATCAATGGTAGCAAGGTCCTCTGGATCAAGCATTGCAACTTCCAGTTCCTGCCCGGACTTTCGAAATGCCACAATGTTATGGGATTTTGCAATGGGTTCTGGAATAATCTTTAACACCTCAGAAGCAATTTTTTCCTTCACCAAATTTACAAAAGGGATTCCTAAGATATAGGCTTCCATTTTGATAAGCTCTTCTTTTGATATAAATCCGTCTGCAACCAAAAGGTCAGATAATCGCTTACCTGTTTTTGCTCCTTCTTTTTTTGCTTCCTGTAAGTCCTTCTTCTCAACCAATCCAGAATCTGAAAGGAAAGCTTCAAGTTGTTGATCTTCAACCTTCATGTTCGCTGCTGCTCACCGCTGATTAATGCTGATACTGGCTGATTTATGCTGATGCGAGGTAATGAATTGTGAGCAAGCTCGCGCAGGCGATTTGGCATGGTCCCCGAGCGATAGTCGAGGGGCAAATCGCCGACGGGCCGTCGCCCGCCGAAGCGGGCTTTGTCCCGCGAAGGCGGGCAGACCACGAAACACGCTGGGTTTCGATGGGTCGGTTGTCTGAAAATTCTATTGCCGAGCATACTATTCGCCCAGAGCGGTTTTTACTTTTGCAACCACTTCCTCAAGATCATAGTTAGATTTTACAAGATAGGTAGTAACCCCAAGATCCGTTGCCCGCTGAATGTCTTGTATATTTTCAAGGTTCGTTAAAATAATGACAGGGATATCTTTTGTTTCTTTGTCTCCTCGAATCTGCTCTAGCACCTCAAATCCCATCATCTTTGGCAATACGAGATCCAAGAGTATGAGGTCTGGAGTTTTCTCTTTTGCCAGCCTTGCTCCTATCTCTCCATCCAACGCAGAAAGTACTTCATATCCTTCCCCTGACAACACGTCACTCATAGTTTTTTGCAATGCTCCTTCGTCTTCAATAAGTAAAATTATTTTCATCCCGCACAAAATTAAGTTTATTAGTATGTTGTATCCCCCTACATATTACCCGTGTTCTTGGGCATTTTGTGCGGGGTTCATTCTGTTTGTGGTAGGGTAAACCAAAATATTGACCCTTTATGTTCTGATGAATTAAACCCTATCTCTCCTCCAGACCTTTTAATAATTGCTTTTGCGATGTACAGACCAAGCCCAGAACCCTGAGTTTCTTGGCGCAATGCGTTACTGGACCGAAAAAACTTTTCAAATATGTATTTTTTGTCTTCCTCTGGGATTCCAACTCCCGCGTCTTCAATCTCAAAACGTAGCTTTTCCCCTTTATTCGTAAGTCTCATCGTGATGGTATGCCCCGCTCCTTTACTTTTTGATTCTGCCTCTTTGGTTTTTCCTGTGTACTTAATGGCGTTATCTAGAAGATTAGAAACTACCTGCCGAATCTGCATAGGATCAGCAAGAACTAAAGAAGCCTTGCTTGCGTTTTGAATATCCAAAACAATATTCATAGCTTTTGCCATGGGCTGAAAATCCAAGGTAACTTCCTTTAATAAATCTTGAAACGAAAATTCCTCACGCTTTGTTATTAATCCTCCTTCTTCAATGCGAGATACCGTTAACAAATCATTCACCAATTCTTTCATCCGCGTCGCATTCTCTCTTAACATTTGAAAATATTCTTTTCTATCTCCATTTCCTTTCCCAGATGTTAGCAAATCCGTTATCCATTTCATATTTGAGAGAGGAGCACGAAGTTGATGAGATACAATGCCCACAAACTCAGATTTTAATCTTGAAGCTTCAGCCAATCGCTCAAAACTTCTTGTAATAATGTATGCGATAACAAGCAGAATCATGGTTATAACGATAATAAAAAGAGCGACAACCTGCGGGTCTCCAATATACCTGTTCCCCAAGCCATAAAATAGGATGGAAGAAAACATAATAATGATTCCCATAACAAGGAACAAAAACTGTGGATTCTGCCACAAGGGAATCCCATATTTTTTTGTCTGCTTAAAAATATTCAATGCAGAGGAAATCTTTACAGCATCCATTGCTTTAGCATACCCCGCCCCACTTTATAAGAAAAGTGGAGCGGGGTATATCATAAATTGAAAAATTGAAGTAAATGTGATATACAAAATAGGTTACGGGGCATCGTATAATGGGCGCAAAACTCAACTGCTTGAGTTTTGCGGGGAAACTTACCTTAACTTGCTATGTCCTGAGCGAGCAAAGCGAGTCAAAGGACGGCATATAAAGGTTTCCCAGGGGTCGCCGAGCGAGGCGACTACATTCAGCCAACTACTTTCGCGGGCGATTTAGTGAGGCGTCCCTGCCGAACGTTAAAAATCGCACCGGCATATTAGAAGTTTTATTTCGGGGTATCGTATAATGGTAGTATCCTTGCTTTGGGAGCATGTGGCCTAGGTTCGATTCCTAGTACCCCGACAGAAGAAAGATTATACCGATTTTCCAGGTTCGCCCTATCATTCGATAGGGCGCCCCGTCGGATGACGGGGCGATTCCCAGCACCCCGACAAAAGTTACTATGCGGGTGTAGTTTAATGGCAGAACACAACTTTTCCAAAGTTGATACGAGGGTTCGATTCCCTTCACCCGCTCCATGGCAATATTTGATGACTTTAAAAGTCTAGATATACGAATTGGAAAGATACTCACGGCAGAGAAAGTGGAGGGAACAGATAAGCTAATAAAACTGGAGATTGATTTTGCAACAGAGACAAGGCAGGTTCTTACCGCAATAGCAGAGTTCTTTGAACCAGAATATCTTGTGGGAAAAGAAATACCCGTGCTTCTCAATATTGAACCAAGAAAATTCAAGGGACTTTTAAGCCAAGGAATGATCCTTGCTGTTCATGATGAAGGAACACCTGTTCTCTTGCATCCAGAAAAAGAG
>JAQBTT010000031.1 GCA_027624865.1 bacterium | reverse complement strand
GTCTTTGCACCAGCTCGAGGATTGCGCTTGTATTGCCCTTCACATATACATCATAAGTAAAAACCCTCCACTTCTTTTTCAAGAGCCGGTTCACCATGGGCTTTCCCATTTTTCCAAGACCTATGAAACCTAGTTGTTTTTGCATGTTATATGATATCAAATTTATTACGTATACCTGTTTTAGAAAACGATTTGTCTTCAGCAGTTTTCTAAAACAGACCCTGGGGTTGCATTATTCGTCCCGCAGGGACGCGGGACGGCGCAACCCCGCCAAAAGCCAAGCAGTTGGCTTTTGGCCCCATTTCTTTTTTCATATCTTTAGATAACTAAGCTTAGCTTAGTTATCCACAGCTAAGCTTAGCTTAGTTTCTATCGCTGAGGCTCCTTTAGGATACACTACTAATGGTGCTTTTGTCTTCCCCCAACCTCGCAAGATAGAATCAACGAACTTCCAACTTGCCATGATTTCTTCAGTACTCACAAATAAAGTCTGGTCTCCTTGAATGCAATTTAATAAAAGACGCTCATACGGGTCTGCAAACTCTTCTTTTCCAAACGCGCTCTTGTAGTCAAACGTGAAAGCCTTTTCCTCAATAGTCATTATGGGCCCTGGCTTTTTAACCCATAAACTCATGGCAATTCCCTCTTTGGGCTGAATAAAATAGTGCAGAACATTATGGTAGTGCTTATTTGCTTCTGAGGGGCAAAGGCAAGGGGTGGGATGGCGAAATACTACCTCCACTTCCACCAGATTCTCTTTCATGCCTTTTCCGCTTTCCAAGAGTATGGGTACTCCTTCCCATGTATCATTTTTCAGAGACGTTTGAATAGAAAAATAGGTTTCAGTGTTTGAGCTTTGAACCACATTCTTTTCTTCACCATACCCTTCATACTGACCCCGCTTCGCGTATGTCTTAATGTCGTCTGTACTTATCGTAGGCAGAGCTTTTAGTACCTTTGCCCGCTCTCTTCTTAAAGAGTCGCCGTCAAATTTCAAAGGGGTCTCCATGCAAAAGAGACTGAGAAGTTGGAGCAAATGATTTTGTCCCACGTCGCGCAAAGCTCCCAATCCGTCATAAAAAGCACCCCTCTCCCCTACTCCTTCTTTTTCCAAAAGACGTATGGTAATCTGTTCAACACCTTTTTTATTCCAAGAGTCCTGCAAAAACGAATTGGAGAAACGAAACGCCAAAATATTCTGCACGGTTTCCTTTCCCAGATAATGATCCATGCGATAAATCTGCTCCTCATAAAATAGTGCTCCGAGCATACGGTCCAACTCCTGCGCTGTTTGTAAGTCCTTTCCAAACGGTTTTTCCACAATAACTCTCGTCCACCCTTCTTCTTTGCTGCAAGGTTTGGTTAAGCCAGAAGAAGCAAGATTCTCAAAAATGGTCTTATAATGTTGGGGAGGAACCGCAAGGTAGAACAGCTTATTTGAACACACCTTCCATTCTTTATCTTTATACCCTAGAAATTCAGCTAATTTCTGGTACCCCTCCTCTTTCTCAAAGGTCCCCTGCTCATACACAAAGAATTTTGAAAAAGAGTCAATCTCCTCTTGCGTTGCTTGCACTTTTGCTTGAGTCATTTCACGAACCATATGCCTGAATCCATCTTTATCTAAGTCATCCTTGGAAAAACCAATTACTTGAAAAAGTTCGGGGAGACTTTTTTCTTTATACAAATGAAAAAGAGCAGGAATGAGTTTTTGGCGCATTAAATCTCCCGTCGCTCCCAGGATAACAAACACAGTAGGAAGAGTATTCTTTTCCATAGTGTTATTGTAGCTTAGTTTTCGTAGCTGCCGCAATCCTTTGCCTGGCAATCCTGAAAGCAACTGCCCTGGGATTCTTTTTTTGCTTGAGGCTTTCTTTTACCACTGCTCTTGTCGCTTCCACAATCTTCTTTTTTACCACTTCAAACATCCTTTTTGGATTATATCCACGATATTCAGCATACGAACTAATCACGCCTCCGGCGTTTGCAACAAAATCAGGGATAATAAGAATGCCTCTTTTGTATAACTTCTCTTCCACCTCTTCACTCATGGGAATATTTGCTGCTTCAACAATAATCTTTGCTGTAATATCATTCATATTCTTTTCATGAATAACATCAGTAACAGAAGCTGGGATTAAGATATCAACTGATAATTTCCAAAACTCCTGGTCTGAAATCTTCTTTCCTCCCTCATACTCGCTAATGGAAGAACGCTTGGAAATGAGCTGTTGCATCTGCTTTTTTTCAAATCCCTCTTTAACGTACACAGCTCCCTTTGCGTCTGCAATGGCAACCACTTTTGCCCCCATGTCGGTAAGGTAGGTATAGGTAAATGTTCCCACATTACCAAATCCATGAATTGCAACGGTAGCTCCTTTCATGGAAAGATGAATCGCTTCAGCTGCGATTTGAGTTGCATGCGCAACCCCAAACCCTGTACTTCCAAATTCATGGGGAATGCCGCATTGCTCCACAGATCCCCCTTTACCAAACACCAACATGCAAAGCTTTGCTGGCTTGCCTGTGGCGCTTCTCCAGTTCCCAGTTGCCTCAACAAGCCACTGCATCTCTTGCTCTCCTGTATTCACATCGGGACCTGCAATGTACTTTTTAGGAGTAAGCTCAGCGATAGCTTTGCCGTAGGATTGCACATATTGTTTTTTAAGCTTATCTGTACCTCCTGGCCACACGATACCTCCTTTTGCTCCTCCAAAAGGCAATCCTGCCAAAGAATTTTTAAACGTCATCGCTCGAGCCAAACGACGCACCTCTTCTTCTGTAACGTTGTTGGTCATGCGAATACCCCCCTTCCCGGGTCCCAGAACCGTATTATCAATAACCAAAAATCCAGTCATACCAAGACTTGGATCATATATTTTCAAAACCAGCTCTGGTCCCCACTGGTCGTATGATGCAGCGTGCTGTGATTTCATTCTTATAGCAGGTCTAAGAGCTTTTCTTCATAATTCAAAAATTGCAGCGATTCATACACAAATCCAATCCACAGAACAAAAGTATCGGTTACCATAAAGATTCCGAGCATAATGAGAAATGCTCCCCCTACAATAGACACTATATTAAGATACTTGCCAAGCTTGGTAAAATGTTTGGAAGCCCATCCAATGCCAAGGGCGGTAAGCAAAAACGGTATTGCGAGCCCCAAAGAAAAGATAAACAAAAGAAAGGCGCCCTTTGCCACCGTTGCAGACGTGGCTGCAAAAGTTAAAATTGCACCAAGAACAGGACCCACGCAAGGAGTCCACCCAACCGCAAACGTACTTCCAAGCGCAAGGGAGCTTATTGGGGAGCCAGGTTTTAATTTCCCCAACATACGCACCTGACGATCCGGAATCAAAAAACGGAATAGTGGAAATTTAAAAATATCAATTTTCCCCTTTGTTAAACTGGTGATTGCGGGAGCAATGAGAAATATCCCAAAGAAAATAACGAGCACACCTCCTATTCTGGTTATGATAGAACGATACTGCAAAAATACTGCTCCCCCAAGGCCAAAAAGGCTTCCCAGGATGATAAATACTACGCTAAATCCTATTACAAAAAAGACGCCGTTTATAAAAATTTTGCGCCGTGCCTTTCCTGCCTTTGCGGGATCTTGCAAATCAGCAATGGAAAAGCCACTAATAAAACTTAAGTAGCCCGGCACTAAAGGCAGGGTACACGGGGCCAAAAAAGTAATGATGCCCGCAACAAATGCTGCTATGATAAATGTAATGCTAAGGGGTTCCATAAACTCTATATCTTAAATGGTATTTGAATTAGGTATCCTAGAATAATGAGTACAATTCCTCCAACTCCGATAATTTGCTCCACCCTCATTGCGCGAAATACTTTTTCATCAACCTTGTGTTCCTTGTAAAATCGATGATGCACCATGACAGCAGTAATCGCCACCATAATTTTCCCTACCACATCTAAACTGAACCCAAGAAATTCAATATTCATCCCGTTAGAAGTTAAGACTGTTAACATTGATACGCATGGGTGGTTTGTGTATTTGTTTGATCAAGCTTCTAACGGGACTCATATATTTTCTTTTGGAGGTATCCCTTGAGAAATAATCTCAAGATTACAGCTATGGTTCGTTTTACACCACTGCTCGCATTTCTCTTGAAGTTCTATCGTCTTATATTGATACTTGCACTCTCCACAGACATATTTACTTTGCTTAATTTCCTCTACCATTATTATAATATTTTTTCTAATCTTTGTCTCATCTCCACAATATCCATTGGTCCTCGCTT
>JAQBTT010000030.1 GCA_027624865.1 bacterium | reverse complement strand
CTGAGTATTCTGTAGACATCGTCTACTCCTTTCTTGGACCCGTTCTCTTTTGAGAACACGTCAGGCACTCACGCAGCTTTTGAGATTTGCTGCGTACAAGTAACTATATACCACCTTTACTAAGTTTTGTCAAATTGAAAAACAGACAAGCTACGGTTAAAGGGCCCACGCCTCCAGGAACAGGAGTAAGAAAGCTTGCTTTTTTTGAAACGCTCTCAAAATCCACATCCCCTGTTGTGCTTCCCCCTTCAACAGAGGTTCCAGCATCAATTACCACAGCTCCCTTCTTTATCATCTTTCCTGTAATGAGTCTTGGTTTGCCCACTCCGGAAATAACAATATCTGCTTTTGAGATTATTTTGGAAGCATTTCTTGTTTCTTTTTGAATTAAAGAAATGGTGGCACCCTGTTGAGCCAGCCACAAGGAAACAGGCAGCCCCACCAAACGCCCTGCTCCCACCACAGCTACTTTTGTTCCTTCCAACTTTGTTTTGCTTTCTTTGAGCAACAATACAACGGCAGCTACCGTTGGGGGCAAGATAAGCAAGGTTCCCAGGGCAAAATCAGAAAAAGAAGAAGAGGACAAAACATCCACGTCCTTTTCTTTGGGGATAAGGTCTAGGGCTTTTTGCGTGTTGAGGCGAGGAGGCAAAGGGAGCTGTACAATCATACCAGAAACCTTCTTATCCTTGCCTATTTTCTCTATTTGTTTTTTAAGCTCTGCTTTAGAAATATTTAAAGGAAGCAGAACTAAACGAAACGCAACACCAAGCTCTTTTGCAACCTTTTCTTTTTCTGCAATATACTTTACTGAAGCAGCATTCTTGCCGACTTGAACTACCGCAAGGCAAAGTTTTCTTTTTGTTTTGCTTTTCTTTAAAATATTGAGAATCCGACGAGCTATTGGCTCGCCAAAAAGAATTTTTGCCATCTGTGTATAACTAAGCTTAGCTTAGGTGTTAATAACTTAGTGAGACTAAGTTTAATAGGGAAGAGGAAATTTACTGCAAAGTTCCTTTATTTCCTGTTTTATATCCTTGAGTTTTTGATTTTCTGCAATATCTTTTTTAAATTGCCTTACTTGTAGCACACGTTCTTTCTTGTCTTCTACAAGACGAAGATCCTTTACCTCCTCTAGTACTCGCGCAACCCACTCTGCAATTTTCTTCATGTCCTCTTCTTTCATTCCCCTTGTGGTAATAGCTGGGGTACCAAGACGAAGACCACTTGGGTAGAAAGGAGAAGAAGGGTCTTTGGGAACAGTATTTTTATTTGCAGTAATGCCAGCTCTTTCCAATGCCTCTTCTAAAAATACTCCATGCCCCTTCCCATAGGCAGTTAAGTCAATAAGCATGAGATGATTCTCTGTGCCACCAGAAACAATTTCTATCCCCTTTTCAATTAATGCCAAAGCAAGAGCCTTTGCATTCTTTACAACCTGATGTCCATATTCTTTAAACTCCGGAGTCATAGCCTCTTTTAGAGCAACAGCAATAGCTGCTGTTTGGTGATTGTGCGGGCCTGCTTGAACACCACCAGGAAACACTGCTTTATCTATCTTTTTTGCCAGATCTGGATCTTTATCCAAGCCTTTTTGCGTCACCATCACCATTGCTCCTCTTGGCCCACGCAGAGTTTTATGCGTTGTAGTAGTGATGATATGAACGTACTCTGCAGGATTTGGATGAGCTCCAGCTATCACTAACCCTGCAACATGAGCAATGTCAGCTACCAAATACGCTCCTACTTCATCTGCAATCTCTGCCATTTCTTTGAAAGGAAAGAGCTTGGGGTAAGCAGAAGCTCCAACCCAAATGAGTCTTGGTTTGTGCTCTATGGCATCCTGTCTTACTTTTTTAAAATCAATAGAACCATCCTTCTCAACGTAATACGGAACACTCTTGTAAAACCTTGCAGAGAAGGTTCCCTTTGCCCCATGGGTTAAGTGTCCACCATCAGCCAAGTTCTGCCCCATAATAACGTCTCCTGGCTCACATACAGCAAGGTATACCGCCGTATTTGCTGGAGTTCCAGATAATGGCTGTACATTGGCATGCGGGACTAAAAAGGCCTGTTTCGCCCTCTCTTGAGCCAGTATCTCTATCTTATCTACAATATCGTTCCCGGCATAGTAGCGTTTCCCAGGATATCCTTCTGAGTACTTATCCGTCAGCACAGAGCCCAAAGCTTCAAGCACTGCAAGTGAAGTATGATTTTCAGATGGAATCATTTCCAGCCCATCTTGCCTTCGCTGTAATTCTTGCCGAATGAGCGCTGCAATTTCTGGATCTTGCTCCTGTAGTGTGAGTTTTTTCATTATTTTAGTGAAAATTTTGGTATTTTTCCTGCAAACATAAATCCCAAGGATAATATGGCTGCACCAAAGAAAATACCATTAATCGGCAAAGAAGGAAAGAGCCAGAAAACCAAAGCTGCTAGCATCAAAAATACAAAGCGCGCAACATTTACTATGATTTCTCGATTCACAATGAACTCATCTGCCTCCGCGTCCTTTACGGACGCCTTCTCATAGAAAAATGTTTGGAAAGGAACTGCAGCAGCAGATCTTGAAAGACGATACAGGGCGTGCGCAAGAAAAGCATCGAAGGTAGTTGCAATAAAGTATTTAATAATCCAGGAGATGCCGGTCCATAGAGCCCCTATATTAAGTAACCAAGGACGCTCTTTGGTATCTGCAATCTTCCCAATGTATAGCATAAACAAAGAAGAAATAATCAATGCAAAAGATGCCATCGCTCCCATAGATTCAAAGCTAATAGCAAGGGAGAATAAAAACAACGGCCAAAATACAGCAGCAACTATAATTTCAAGACCGTTTGTAGCAAAGGCAATGCTCGTTGCAATATTTTCTTTTTTCCAAGCTCTTTTCCATGCTCCCTTATAGGAATCACTATACACCTCGTGAGTCTCTTTGGAATAGAGGAGAGGGACGATAGAAGCAAGTAGTACCATAAGCACCATTGCAAACAAGGTAGGGTACCCAAACAACACAAGTACCCACCCTCCAAGAATGGGGCTTACAATCATTGGTAGTAAACGCATCACATTAAGTTTCCCTACATCTCCCCCTCTACTTTGCTTTGAAGAAAAACGTGCAAAGTCAGTATGAAATGCGGGCCAAAAAAGGAGTAGCCCAAGAACAATTACAATAATAGAAAGAGGAACAAACCAAAAAGATACGGGGAACAAAAATAAGCAAAGGAAATAAGTAAAATAGAGAAGCAAGCTTACAAGAATAGATGTAGTAGTTCCTATCTTTGCCATTATTCTGCCCCCAAGCGGAGCCAGAAGTCCATAGGCCCCATATATCAAAGCAAAAAATATGAGTACGGACGGCAGTGATTTATCAAAATACAAATACAGATATATAGGCTCAAACAACACCACCATGCCCAGCGCCAAGTTACGAATGGACATTGCAATATAAAACTTTGTAACATCCCTTTTTAAGAGATATTCAAAATAATGATGCGGGTTTAAAGAAAGAATCATATGCTTTTACTGCGTAAAAGAAACTCCAAAATACAAATTACAAAACTCAAAACTACTTCCTCAAAGTCTTCGGCTTGGCGGCTGTAATATCAATTACTTTTGAAGGATGGGATTGTGGAAGCTCTCCTACATTAAATATTATATCTGGCCTATACTTTCTTTTCAAAAATACCTCTATTACGTCTTTGCCATCCAGCAAAGAGGGGTTCCCGGTAAGATTAGCTGAGGTTCCTGTAAGAGGAGTCTTTATCTTTTTTACAATGGCTTCAATAAACTTGTGGTTTACAATTCGAATACCAATATACTCCTCTGTTCCAGTTGCCTTTGCTAATACTCCTTTGCTTTTTAATACCAGGGTTGTCTTTCCTGGCCAAGATTTACTCATGTACTTTTCTTGCAAGGGAGAGACCTTTGCAAGTTTTTTTGCCATGGTAATATTTTTAACAAAAATTGGTAGAGGGTTTCCTTGCGCTCTTCCCTTTATTAAAAATACTTTCTTTACCGCTTTTCTGTTTGTTGCATCTGCGAGCAGTCCGTAAACTGTATCCGTAGGGCAAACAATAACTTCTCCGTTTTGCAAAGCATCCACAGCAATTTCAACTTCTTTTTTAAAACTCTTCTTTGTAAGGGTAATAACTTTCATAAATGTAAATTTTCTTACTATAGGAGGGCGGGATTCGAACTGGCATCAATTGAGCGGAGCGAATTTGGCCGATATTCAAGGAACGAGGAGTGATGCGTACCTTAAGGTACGTGAGCGA
>JAQBTT010000029.1 GCA_027624865.1 bacterium | reverse complement strand
AGGTTGAGCGTTTCGGTGATGATGTCGAGGGCGTTAATCGAAAGTTTCGTGAGAATCACGCCATTAAAATGGCAGAGGATATGTTAAATCCAGATATTCTCTGGATGGAGCCTATTCTAGGCGATCTTCGTGGTTTATCATGGGAATATGATGGCAAGACAAACACTCTTAAGTACGATTCAAAGAGTGGTGATTACATCACGGTAGACGATGGTCAACACCGACGTGCGGCGTTGGAAATGCTTAACGCAACAGAGCGTGGGCAGCTTAGCTTCACACTGACGGTTACCAAGAATCTATCCTACGAAAGGCGGCTCGGAATTTTCCGGCGCCAGCGGTTGCGTATGCCCTTGGATGCTAGGTTAAACCTTGCTCAGCAGCATCGATTGGGTGAGTGGAAAAACGAGTTTGATCGCGAGGCTTATGAGATTGTGCTAAGGCTCAACTCAGATGTTACGTCGCCGCTTCGGGATCTCATCCTTCTTGAGGAAATGGTAAAGCGTCCTCATGAAGGACGTCATCGCCCTATCGGGATCAATGCAAATGGATTATTTGCAACGATTCGTCGCTTGGTTGGCAGTAAGTCTCCGCTCCAGGTGCTTTCGGCTTCTAAGAGAAGCGATCTCATCATGGTTACGGTTAATCTTATGGCTGATGTGTGGTTACGACAGTGGAAGTCAGAGCAGCATGTTTTAACCACTGCACGCGGAGTAAATGCAATTCTCCGTTTGCATACCTCTTCTCCTAATTTCAGTAGAGTGGTAGGGGAAGACTTTAGCCAAGAATCTATCCGACGTGGCTTGGAGCTTGCGGCAAGTTTTGACTGGGCCGTGAGCAAAAACCTCAACGATAGTGTTGATAAGATGGTTCAACGTCTTGACCAATCCATCGGCCGAAACTGGGCTAAGGAACGACAACCCTAGGGAACCACAGGGTTCTCATCAAACCCCTCCTGAAGCACTATGCCAAGGAGGGGTTTTTATATTTTGGAATGATCATGCGGTGGTGTTGTTTTTTAGAGAAGTTTCTGGTATTATAGAAGTATATGAATCCCGTTAGAAATCCTGCGAGAGAAAAATTGGGCACCAATTTTTCTCTTTGTCGGCAAACGGGATGATATGATGAGCAGAAACATAATAATCAAAGACGTCTGAATTCATAAAGACGGATTTCTAACGGGATGAACATTATTCAAATCGTTATTGCCATTGCTGCGGCGGTGGGGCTATGGGGTGTTTACAGCTACAATCGGTTCGTTACCTTAAGAAACAGAGCAAAAGAAGCCTTTTCAGACATAGATGTCCAGCTCAAACGCAGATACAATCTTATTCCAAACTTGGTTGAGGCGGTGAAGGGGTATGCTACTCATGAAAAGGGAGTATTTGAATCGGTGACAAAAGCTCGGGCAAATGCACTTTCGGCAGAACAGACAGGAAACATAAAGAGTATTGCAGGAGCAGAAAACATGCTTACGGGAGCTTTAAAGAGCTTGTTTGCAGTAGCGGAAGCCTACCCTCAATTGCAGGCGTCCGCAAACTTTATGGAATTGCAACGTGAACTTCGAGACACGGAAGATAAAGTACAGGCATCACGAAGATTCTTTAATACCACGGTGATGGCACTAAACACCATGATGCAAAGCTTCCCTGCAATGCTTATTGCAAAACCTCTTGGGTTTAAGCAGGAAGAATTCTTTGAGATTGAAGAGGGGGAGCGAGCAGTCCCAAAGGTGAGCTTCTAATGTTGTGCCTAAGCTAAGCTTAGGAGCTCCTAAGCTTAGCTTAGGCACAAAGGACTATGAATATTTATTCTCAAGCAGAGGCAAATACGAAAAAAACCTGGCTGTATCTCTTGGGTTTTTTTCTTTTTGTGATTTCAGTTGGATGGTTCATGAGCTATGTTTTGGGAAGTCAGATTATTTTGTGGATTGCAGTTTCCTTAAGTATTGTGATGAGTGTTGGTTCCTACTGGTATTCAGATAAATTAGTGCTTTCTTTATCTCACGCAAAACCTGCTGAGAAAAAAGATAACCCTGAGCTCTATCGCATTGTTGAGAACCTAAGTATCACAGCAGGACTCCCATTGCCAAGAATATTTATTATACAAGACCCGCAGCCCAATGCTTTTGCGACAGGGCGGGATGCAAAGCATGCGGTGGTTGCAGTAACCACAGGGCTCCTTCTGCGCCTTGAACGCGTAGAGCTTGAGGGTGTTATTGCACATGAATTGTCCCATATCGGGAATAAAGATATGTTAATTTCTACTATTGTGGTGGTGTTGGTAGGAGTTATTGTGCTTCTTGCAAATTTGTTTTTTCGCATGGCTTTTTTTGGTGGCATGGGAGGAAGAGATGATAGAGGAGGGGGACAGGCAAAAATAGTAATGATTCTTATTGCCGTTGCTTTTGCAGTGATAGCTCCCCTGCTTGCGCAAATAATGAAGCTTGCCATTTCAAGAAAACGAGAGTTTCTAGCAGATGCTTCCGGTGCTCTACTTACTCGCTATCCAGAGGGGCTAGCAAGTGCCTTGGAAAAGATTTCAAAAGACCCGCATCAACTAAAATCTGCAACCGATGCCTTGAGCCACCTGTATATTGCAAGCCCATTTCGCGGAAAGGAAGAAAAAAGTTGGATGCATAAGTTATTTATGAGTCACCCTCCTGTAGAGGAGCGCGTCCGGGCATTGCGCAACACACGCTCCTAAAATCCGAAGCACGAAATCCGAAGCATGAAACAAACCCAAATGACAAAAAGAAAAAAGCCAAAACGTTTAGAATTTAAATATTTGAATTTTGAAATTGTTTCGAATTTCGATATTCGAATTTCGGATTTATGATAAAAAAGTGTCCACATCATCAAATACATTTAGCACAAGCGCATATCTTGGGAGTTGAAATTGATTACTGTCCTGAGGGGTATGGGCTGTGGTTTGATGAAAATGAACTTCGCTTAGCAAAGGACGCAAGAGACCGAGATTTAAGATGGCTAGATATTGATTTATGGAGAGACCCTGCCAAGTTTATTATTTCGCCAAATCAAAAGATGTGTCCAAAGGATCGTCTCCCCATGTATGAAGTTGCATATGGGGATTCTAACATTAAGGTTGATGTATGTAATTTGTGCCATGGGGTATGGCTTGATAGGGGGGAGTTTAAAAATATTGTTGTATATTTAAGAGATTCTGCCAATAATAGAATTCTCTACCACTATGCTCGAGATTTATTGGAAGAGGGGTGGGAGGTGTTTGCTGGGCCTGAGATGTTGCGTGAAGAAGTCTTGGATTTCTTGACGGTACTAAAGCTTTTGATGTATAAGTTTGCTGTACAGTATTCCAAGCTTTCCCAAATCATCGTAACACTGCCAAAGTAGGAATAAGGAGAATTGTTTATTGGAGGGGTCGCATAGTGGCCTAGTGCACCGCCTTGGAAAGGCGGCATGTCGAAAGGCATCGAGGGTTCAAATCCCTCCCCCTCCGCAAGGGTTCGCCCTGTCATTCGACAGGGCGGGGAGTTAAATGACTCCCCGAATCCCTCCCCCTCCGCCAGAGGAGTATGTCGAAAAATAATAAATAATAAAATAATAAAATTCATTATGCAAAAAAATATCTACATCATCGTTATTGGAGCTATCGTTGTTGCTGTATTGGGAGGATTCTTGTTTTTTAAGTCAGTAGATGCGCCAGGAGAGACTGCCCCAGGAGTAAGTAGCTTACCTCCAGTAGAGGAGAATGGAGAGTCAATTACCGTAACATATACAGACTCCGGGTACGTACCAAAAGAAGTAACTATTTTGCAGGGCACCAAGGTGATCTTTAAAAATGAGAGTAGTCGCTTTATGTGGCCTGCTACTGCTATTCATCCAACACACACAATCTATCCTGGCTCAGATATTCTAAAATGTGGGACATCTATAGAAACTCAAATCTTTGACGCTTGCCAGCCTATTGGAGAAGGGGAGAATTGGTCTTTTGTCTTTGGAGAGGTTGGCTCCTGGAGATACCACGATCATCTTCAAGTCGTGCACTCAGGGAAGATTACTGTTGAGTAAGTAAGCGCATGCAGCACATTTCCGTTTCTTTACTATTGAGAGTTGGTATTGCATTCACACTGCTCTATGTTGCTGTAGGTTCTTTTCTTACGCCTGTAAATTGGATTGGATTTTTTCCAGCGTTTCTTTTCAATTTTGGCGTTCCACGCGAACTCATGCTCGGAGCTTTTTCTTTGTATGAGCTTTTGCTTGGGCTATGGCTCTTATGGGGTAAAAAACTCATATATCCTGCCTTGTTTTCTGCCGCAA
>JAQBTT010000005.1 GCA_027624865.1 bacterium | reverse complement strand
TTAGAGCTGTACCGACCCTGGTATCTTGGTAGTACGGTTGAAGCCGTACTATTCCAACCTTAGCTATTTTGTAGTTCCTTCTTCGCCATGGCGTAATCATTTCTTTCTCCTTGAGATTTTTTAAATTTGGATCCAAGCTGAAGACGAATTTCTTTATCTCCAATTCGGACCCAAATTTGCTGTAAAGAACTGCTCTAAACGATAAACTCCCTCCTTTTGAGGAGAGAGTGTATCTAAAGTCACTATGCTACCGTAAGCGTCAACCTCCTCAAATTGACACCTATCAATATTCACTATTTTTAACGCATAAGCATGCCTTTAGCTTATATAACTACTATAGCATATCTTCTAGATTTTGTCAAGACCTTGAGGTGAGCTTTAAAAGTAGCCCCATCGAAAGGAGTTCCACAACTAAAGCGGAACCTCCATAGGAGATAAATGGCAGAGGAATACCAGTTAAAGGAAAGAGCCCGGTAATGGACCCCATATTAACAAATGCTTGCAAGGTAATCCAAGAAGCAATACCAACTGTTGCTATCTTTGAAAATGGATCTTCAATTCTTCTTGCCAAAGTAAAACTGCGCCAGGCAAAGAGCAGAAACATAAGTATAAGAAACGTAGCGCCAATAAAACCAAGCTCCTCTGCTATTACGGCAAAGATAGAGTCTGAAATGGGCTCTGGCAAAAAGCCAAACTTCTGAAAGCTCAAGCCAAGTCCCACTCCTGTAAGGCCTCCAGAACCAATTCCAATTAATGCTTGCTTCATTTGATACCCTTGCCCCAAAGGATCAAGTAGAGGGTCTAAAAATACTTTGAGCCGAGAGAAGCGATATGGAGCAAGTTGGATGAGGATGATAAGGGTTGTAAGTCCCCCTCCTACCATAAAAGGCATGTGCCACCATGGAGTTCCTGCTGCAAAGTACATAATAATTCCCGTAAGACCAATAACCCCTAGCGTTGAAACATCGGGCTGTGCAACAAGGAGAAAACTAATGATTCCAGCAGTCACAGCTAAGGGAATAAATGTTTCTTTCCCTGCAAAGAGACGTTGCAAGGTCCACTTCTTTATTTTATGAAACTCTTTTTTCCCAGAAACCCTATTTGCAAGCAGGGCTGCAAGATACACAATAAAGGTTAATTTTAAAAGTTCTGATGGTTGAAAGGAAAGAGGTCCAAGAAAAATCCAGCGATGAGCTCCACTTTCAGTCCCAATCACAGGAAGAAAGGCAAGGATGAGCAGTAGTATGCTAAAGAGCAGAGCGGGAAAGGACCATCTTTTGATTGTTTCCAAAGGCAGTAGGAATAGAACAAGCGCTCCCAGAAGCCCCGGGAGAAGACCCAAGAAGAACTGGTGGGTTAAAAAGTAGTAGGTGGTACCAAATGTTTGCAAAGAAAAAGAAGCTGATACCGAAGCCAAGATAAGAATACCAAGAAAAATAAGCACTGCTACAATGCCAAACAGGAATGGATCTGCTCCCCATTGTAGTTTTTTCTTACTTACCATACCCGGTACTAGAAATTAGACTTCTCTTGACCCCGTAGTGAATTTTGGACTTGTTTCCACAAACAAAGTTTGGTCCAAAATCTACTACAGGGTTGACGTGCGGCGAAACAGAACATTGTTTGTATTTGGTTGAAGATTTCATAATGGGTTGAAGGATGTATTTTTGCGAGAAACAGCACGGTCTAATTTTCAGTACCGGGCATATTGCTTTGCCGCTTTTTTAAATTGGTCTCCCCTATCCTTATAGTCGTGAAACAAATTAAAGCTAGATGCCGCTGGTGAAAGAAGGCAGCTCCCTCTCCTTTTTGTATGAAGGTAAGCGAGTTTTACTGCTTCTTTCATATTATCGGTAAAAAATATATTCTTTGGGCCAAAAGCCAACTGCTTGGCGTTTGGCGGGTAATTTCTTTGCGAGCGATGTCGCTTTAGGCGACCGCGAGCCAAGAAATTACCCCGGTTCCTTAAAGCATTGAGAATGTTCTTTCCCGTGTCGGGAAAGAGAATCAACGTTGTTATGCTACTTTTCTCAATTCTTCTTGCAAGTTGCGTCATGCTTATCCCCCTGTCATATCCTCCTGCAATTAGCGTTGAAACGTTCTTGCCCAAAGCATCTAGCGCTCCAATGGTAGCTTCAGGTATTGTTGCAAGTGAATCGTTTATAAAAGTAATGCCTTTGTATGTTCCAACATTCTCTAGTCTATGAGGCAACGGTTGAAAGTCCTTTATTGCCTTTTGAATATTGGACTGAGGAATAGAGAATAGTTTTCCAATGAGCAAAGCTGGCTCTATTGGCGCAAGGAATGGCGATACTGATTTTTTAATAAAAGGAATTTTTTGCGCTTTACTTTTTTTTGCAATTTTTAACACTTCCTTGTCGTCTTTGTTAAAGATAAGGAAGTCTGATTCAGATTGATGGGCAGTAATATTTGCCTTGGCTTTAGCATATGCGCTGAATGTTCCATGATGGTTGAGGTGCTCTTGGTATAGGTTCAAAAGTACTGCAATATGCGGACTTTGCCCTAAGTGTTCCAGCTGAAAGCTAGAAAG
Organism: bacterium; assembly: GCA_027624865.1. GTDB lineage: Bacteria > Patescibacteriota > Minisyncoccia > Minisyncoccales > UBA10102 > 01-FULL-49-22b. The sequence goes on along the minus strand of JAQBTT010000005.1, from coordinate 25,142 downwards.
CTCAAAGACAAAGATATCTTCTGTGGTTTGCCTTGCAAGGAACTGTAAAGCAGGTTTGCCAATATTCCCTACGAGTTGTACCTTTTTTCCTCCCTCTTTAAGCACAGAGTAGATAAGGGAAGAGGTGGTACTTTTCCCCTTTGTTCCTGTAACTCCTATGATAGTCCCTTGGCACAGAGAAAAGAATATATCTGTTTCTGACGTAAGGCTCTGTGATTTTTTGAGCAGAGGCTGCACCATCTTTAAAGGAATACCTGGGCTTTTTACCACAACGTCGTATTGCCTTATGGCACGCAAATACTTTTTACCAAGAAAAAGTTTTACCTTTTTCTTTGGAAGATTTGCGAGAGATTCTTTTTCATCTGCAATACCAAAAACCTTGCTTGGAAAATGTTGTTGCAAAAACTTTAAGGTATCTCTGCCCTCCCTGGCAAATCCAAGAATGAGTATTTTTTTGTCTGTAAGTTCCTCAATGATCATTGCAGTAGCACAAAGAAATAGCGCTCTTTAATATCTTCTCAAATTTCTTTGGAATGAAATGCTTTGCGTTCCAGGCGTGAAGCATAGGATGATCTTTCTTCCCTTGGAGCGCAAGAGCTACCCTGGTCTCTTTGATGGTGCCCACGCATTCAAAAGGTTTAAAGCGCTTTTTCCCTGTAAGTTCATCTAGAAAAGGCTTGAGCTTTGCATCTTTAAGAAGGTTTTTTTTAAAGATGTTTACTGTTTGCTTCTCTCCTGCAAAGGGGTAAAGCATAATAAATACAAAGAGGCATTTTGCGCACGCGCCGCACCATACTCCTGTAGGCTTTTTACTCCCCGATTTTGTTTTGTGCGCTTCGTTGCAACTTAAAAATACTGGGAAGTATTTTTTAAAACCCGAAAAGAGCTTTGCTATTTGCAATTCATATAATGGACGCAAAAAGCTAAAGTATTCTACATTGCGCGAAAGATACTCTTTTGAGTATTGTCGAAACTTCTTCTCAAAGTCATAGCTCTTGGAGTATTGATGATTTATGGTTTTTCCAAGATACTTTACGTTTCCTTCATTTGAGCTTCTCTCATTTGAAAGAGCGATGTATTTTAAGTCAAAGAGCACCGCAGCGAGCGTTGCAAGGAAGGCAAGGTATGCTGAAAATGGAGTATGCCCATTGAGGTATCCTTTTCTATTGAGCTTGAGCAATTTTGGATCAATAGTGCGTTCAACTACAATTGGCTTTTGCGCTTTCGCTTGAGCAATGATGCCAAGTTGTTCTTTTTTTGGATTTAAAAGAAATGGACGCAATGGAACTTTTGCCTTCTTGAGCAGTTCCAAGGTTACCGCCGCATCCTTTCCCCCGCCTATGGGCACCAGCACCCTGTTGCCTAAGCTTAGCTTAGGAGCTCCTAAGCTAAGCTTAGGCATAACTCCAGCAGAGACGATAGAAAGAAAGTCCTTTTTTGTGTAATTAAGTTTGTTTTCAAAGAAGTACTCTCCCATTCCTTGAAAAATTAAGTCTGTAAGCCATGCAATCTGTTTTGCATTAAGATGTCCCGCCTCAATGACAATTTGCGGGGAGGCAGTTAGTTTCCAATAACTTATCATTTCCACTAGTCCAAGGTGAAATACGAGATTCTCAATGTCTGGATATTTTTTTGGTATGTTTTTTATCACTACTGTGGGATGAAAAGAGATGTTGTTTGAAATTTCAAAATCAAAAGAGATATGGAGATTTCCCCCAGAAACGGTATAGTCATATCCTTTGTAGAAAAATATAGGATGTTTTTTTCTAAGAATATTTGCCTTCATAAAAACTTAGGAAAACTTAGTCTAGTTAAGTTGTGGATAGCTTAACGAGATTGAGGAACTATCCGAGTAAACGTATGGCAACTCCTATAAACGCTGCTACAACGCCGATAATCCAAAAGCGCATTGTTACTTTGACAGAGGGCCAGCCCATTCCTTCAAAGTGATGGTGTATGGGGGCTGCAAGAAATACTTTTTTCCCGTGGCGTAATTTCTTTGAGGTAACTTGAATGATAACGGATGCAGATTCTGCGACCAAAAGTACTCCGATGATAGGAAGCACTGCCACAGAGTCAGTGAGGAAAGCAATAACTGTTAAAGTCGCAGTAAGTCCCATAACTCCAGTCTCTCCCATGTAGAATCTAGCAGGAGGAATATTGAACCACAGGAACGCAAGAATTGCGCCTACAATGGCAAAGCATAGGGTTGCAAGGTCAATCTGCCCCTGCCAAAGAGCAATGACCCCATAGGCAGTAAACATGGAAGCAAACGCACCTCCAGATAACCCATCAATACCATCAATGACTCCCCCAGTATAGGTGGCGAGCATCACAAGGACAAAGAAAGGAATCATGAAGAGTCCAAGAAACACATCTCCAACTCCTGGAATAAATATGCTGTCTACGCCGAGTTTTGAGAAAAACCACCATGCCCCTGTCAGTCCAATAAGAAAGACCAAAGAAAAGCGTAGCTTTAGTGAAAGTCCTCCTGCAGTATATTTACTTATCTTAACCCATATAGGGCGAAGAAACGCACTCTTGGGCCCAGAAATCACTTGCACAATATCATCTAAAAATCCTACTGCTGAAGCCATAATAAGAGTGGCTAAAGGTAACCATGTTTCGCCGCGAGAAAGGAAATTGAATCCCTCAAGCCAAGCATTCCCGGTTTTTGAAAGTATAAAAAATAATAGAGCAAGGAAGGGAGGCGTAATCCAAATTAACACCCCTCCAAATCGTGGAGTTTTTATCTCTCCTTCTTGATGGAACTTTTTGAAAATAGGAAGTCCCCCACCCCCCATGGCTTCTTGTCTCACTGTTTTGCGCCACATCTTATACCTGTAGAGAATATTAGTAAGCGCTGGAGTAAGAAGCATTGCAATTGTAAAACTAGCTGAAGCCATCAGCGCAATCTTAATAACAGAAAAAGAAAGTAATGGAATCATGCCTTAGAAAGTATATGAATGAAAGACCCAGCTTACAAGATTCTCCATGTCTTGAAATCTTCTATCTGAACCCAAAATAACATTTACAAGGTACCCTTTACTCTTTGGGCTTTTGAGAACCAAGACAAGAGCACCTTGAGCTTCTGGAGTCCAGCCAGTCTTTCCTCCAAGAACCTTGGTTGGCCATCCATTGGAGTCAAGTAGCTTATTAGTGTTTTCCATTACATGATGCAATGCGCCATCTGTGGCGTATAAAGGTTGCTCTTTTAATCCAAGGATTTCAAAAACTGTAGGATAAAAGGTTTTAAGGTAGCGTGTTAATACAAAAAGATCTTGAGCGGTAGAGTAGTTGATAGCTCCCCCTGTAATGTCAGGATCAAGGCCTGCATGGTTTACAAAAAAAGTATTTTTAAGCCCAAGAAACTCAGCTTCTTGATTCATGAGGCTAAGGAAATTGTTCATCCCTACCATAAAAGCAAAAGCGGCTGAAGCATCATTGGAGGATTCCATGAGCATTGGGTAGAGTAAATCCCGAGCAATAAATGTATCCCCCACCCTAAGTTGTCCAAAGTTTTCCTCCTCTGCAACTGCAGCTCTTGAGATAGTTATTTCTTCTTGTAAATCAAAGTGACGAGCAACAACGAGAGCGCCCATGAGTTTGCTTAAGGAGGCAATAGCAAGTTCTTTATTGGCATTCTTTTCAAACAAAACTTTACTATCTTGAGTTTTTTCATTAACAAACATTGTGAGCGCAGATGTGCCATGGAGATTAAGAGGAACCGCCCCGTACTCTTTTATGGGAAGTACTTCTTGCACTTTTGTTTCCAGGGCAGCTTGCGCCGTAAACATTTGAGGGTTGTTGGCAAGTGTTGAGAATAAAAAGAAGTTCTCTGCGCTTGCAGAGAAAACATTTAGTGTCCACCAAAAAGGCATTCCAATCACTACCATTCCAAGAAAGATTTTAAGGTTTTGATTTATCACTTTTTTGGAGTTTTCTTTATCTCAATCTGTAGTTCTTTGAGCTGGGAGGGACTAAGTTCTGAAGGAGCCTCCATGACAGAAGTTCTCCCCTGTCCGGTTTGAGGAAATGCTTGTACCTCTCGCAAGGTTTCTTCTTTTAAAAATGTCGTAAGTAATCTTTCAAATCCTTGAGCGCATCCACCGTGTGGCGGGGTTCCATAGTCAAATGCTTCCAGCATGTGTGAAAATTCATTCTCTATCTCTTCTTCATTGTACCCGAGGATTTTAAAAGTAGCCTTAAGGACATCTGATCTGTTGGTCCTAATGCTCCCCCCTGCAACTTCAAGTCCATTGCAAACTAAATCGTACTGTAAAGCTGTTATCTTCTCAATGTTCTTACCTGCAAGGAGCCACTGCTCTTGCTCATCATTTAAGGGAGCTGAGAAAGGATTATGGGTAAAGGTCCATTTTCCTTCTTTTTTTTTTTTAAAGAATGGGAAATCCACGACCCACGCAAATGCTAGCATCCCCTCCTCTTTCTCCTTGTCTGTCCTTACGTCAAATTTATCTGCCCCATATTTTTTCATTGCATCGCTATAGGTAATGACAGGGAAAGGCTTTTGCAGTATCTTTCCTCCAATTTTTTCTATAGCAAATATAGTCATCTCTTCCATGAGGGCCATAACATCTTCTTTCGTAACAAAACTCATTTCAATATCTATTTGGCTGTGCTCAAAGGCTCGATCTGCTCTAGGATCTTCATCTCGAATTGCTCTTGCAACTTGAAAGTATCGTTCAAAGCCAGCAGTCATTAGTAGTTGCTTATACTGCTGAGGACTTTGAGGGAGGGCAAAGAACTTCCCAGGATAAATTCTGCTAGGTACAACAAAATCCCTTGAACCCTCTGGCGTGGATTTGGTGAGCATGGGAGTCTCAATCTCCACAAATTCTTTTGAAGCTAAATACTCTCTTGCCGCAGTAATATATGCAGATCTGGTCTTGATGTTCTTTTGCATTCTTGGTCTCCTGAGATCAAGATAGCGATATTTGAGTCGTAACTCTTCATCAATATCATGCCCCGGGGTATCAATAGGGAAAGGCATAGGCTCTGCCTCAGATAGCACGGCAAGCTTACTGGCAGAAATCTCAATTGTTCCTGTTGGGATTTGAAGGTTTTGCATGCTCTTGGGACGTTCCTTTACCTCCCCTTCTATCTCAACTACCCATTCTGAGCGAACAGGCTCTACTTCCTTGGATGCTTTAAATACAACCTGAATTATTCCCGTCCTATCTCTTACATCCAAAAAAACCAGTTTTCCATGGTCTCTTCTTGTTTGCACCCATCCTTGGAGCTTTATTGCCTCCCCTATTTTTAGAGGAGCGTCTTTTGTGTAAGTTCGCTGCATAAATAAAATATCCTTTAGAAAGGATATCATAAAAAGAAGAGAAAGGGAATGTTATTATGTAAGGTAAAAGCTCGCTTTTTGCACTAATTCTTGTGGGGTGAAGTTAGCCTTTAAAAGATACTCCAGTGCGCCAAGTTTGAGTGCTTCTTCTTTTGTTTTTGTATCATCTAGATTAGAAAAAACAATTACTGGGATGCTAGCAATTGCGCTATCTTCCTTTTTTGCTTGTAAATACTCAATACCAGTGCCATCAAATAGCAGGATATCTAAAAGAACAATATCTGGGTGCTCTTTTTTAGTCATTTCTATTCCTTCATCTTTAGTTGTTGCAGTTATAACGCTCCATTTTTCCGAATGAAATTGGTCAGCATACATGCCAACTAAAATATGTTCGTCTTCAATGATAAGAATTTTCTTTGCCATAGCTATTATGATACAGGAAGTTCGATAAAGAAGGTAGAGCCCTTCCCTGCTCCGTCAGACTCTGCCCAAATCCTTCCTTTGTGCATTTGTACAAATTGCTTTGAGATGTAAAGGCCTAGTCCCGCTCCTTCCGTCCACATCTTTGATCCTGTTTTTCCTCGAGAGAAACTTTCAAAAAGGTGCCCGAGCTCTTCTGTGGACATCCCCTCTCCTGTATCTTTGATGGTGATAAGCACATTCTTTGTTTGCAAAGAGCGATTTTCTGGCTTAGGGATAAATGTAAGCGTGATGGAGCCTTTACCAGTGTAACGAATAGCATTATCAATGATATTTAAAATAATATTTCGCACCTTAATAGGATCCATATTGAATGAAGGCAAAGGAGTATCCGGTTTTTGCAATATGAGCTTGATTTTTTTCTCCTTTGCCTTTATCTGAAGCTCATCAATTACTCCCTGCACTACGTCGTGAAGTTTTGCTTTTTGCCACTCCATTTGTACCTTCCCTGATTCAATGCGGGAAATATTTAACAAATCATTTACCAGACGAATTAAGCGTTCGTTGGAGTCATAGATATTTGTGATTGGTTTTTTTTGCTTTGGCAGAAGCTTTCCATACGTACCCTCTGCAAGCATAGAGATATATCCCTTTATAGCAGTAAGTGGAGTTCTTAGTTGATGGGAAGCGATAGAAACAAACTCTGATTTTGCCTCATCTAGCTCTTTCAGTTTCGCATAGGCTTGCTGTAGTTCTTGTCGTTGTTTGATTTCATTTACTACGCTTTTTACGAGTAGCCAGCCAGCTACTAAGAATGCCATGAGTAATCCTCCTTTCCAAAAATATTCAAAAGCAGTGTTTGAAAGAATAAAGTTAATGAGGAGAAGTATAGAGACAATCCCAACAAGTATTTGAGTTAAAACAATACGAATATCAAAAAGTCGTTCGGTTACGATAGCATAAGTTACAACTCCAAGATAAAATGTGGCTGCCCAGTTTCCTATTGGAGGAATGGGAATATTGTACCAAAGGAAGTAATTAGTAAGACCCCCTAAGTATCCGACAATGGTGCCAAGAAGAATATAGCGAAGCTGTGTCCGAAGTTTCTCGGAAGATGCATTTCGATGTTCTTTTGCGAGAACATAAAGAGTAAAGAATATAAAGAATACCCATGTTGCAAGGAATGGGTGGAATAGGATTCCAGGTTCTGGCCAAAATGGGAAGGTAAGCTTTGACGTAACACTAGTAATAAAGTATGGGGTGAAGCTTGCAAAAAAGAATAGTGCAAGGATTGGATATCCAATAATGAGATATTTCTTATACTCTTTGAGTTTATTTATGAACACAACAATAAAGTGGAAGTAGGATATTGAAACAAAGATGGTTCCCGCCATAAGGGTGCGTGACCACAATAGGGCATATTCTTGAGTTTCTGCAAGTTGCCACAAGATATATGCGCCACTCCATACAGCAATAAAAAAACAAAACAGTGCAAATGTTTTGTTCACAGAACTTTTTCTATTTTGCGAATAGACAAAAAATCCAAGAAGAGCGCTTGCAAGGAGATTCAAGAGGGCGGTAAAAGCATAAATATTCATAGGAAAAAGCGAAACCCAGGAGATTGTGATATTATATCACGCACCCCTGGGCTTTATCAACCTTTTAGACGGTACATACAGCTATAGTATGAATGCCCAGAGGTTCTTTTGTAGTCCTAATGCCTTCTGGGGGGAACCCAGCAAGCACCAAGACATCTTGAAGCTCTTCTGGCGTTCGGTATACCATTGGCCAGTTAATACCTGATGTGACAAATACACTTTCAAGATTAGGAACAATGTTCCCTGTGACAAGGTGTCCTCCAGGGATGAGTGTTTTGAGTACCTGTTTAAGGATAAACACACAGTGATCGTCATCAAGATAATCCAAGAGACCCACCATCTCTATTATTTGGGGATGAAATGATGCACAATCGCGCGCAATGCGAAGGAAATTTCCTGTCTTGCGCTTGGTATGATTGACTTGAAGCTCTGTTGCCAGTAGTTCGCTGAATTGCAGAGCACTCTCATCTTGATCAACTAGCAGAAGTTCTGTCCCGGGAGTTCCTTTAAGCGATGCAATCGCTTCAAGTACTGGCCGTGCACTTCCACTTCCAATGCTTAGGACACGCACAGGTGTTCCATTTAAGCCCCCTGCATTGATGAGTGTAGTAAGCTCCTCTTTTACAAGGAGAAGCCTATTGCGAATGGACCTTGTATTGTCCAATAACCCTTGCCAGAAGATGTCAACTTTATTTACGAGTCCTTCATCTCGTCTCTTTTTGAGGGTATACATTACCTCAAGTGCCCGCCAGGTCCCCACATTAGTAAAGACGATGCTAGGATCGCTATCACTCTTGCTTAGCAGGAGAAACAGCTTTTGTGTAATTTTTCCTGGGAGCAGATTTAGGGATACTATCACTCCTATGCGTATTAGTCTAAGGATTCCCCTTCTTTTGTATTCATAGAGAGAGGAGGTAGACAGGTTTGCTTGTACGGTGGATTTTTGTGCGGTAGTCATGTCCCGCCTCCTTTCTTAAAGGACTGAATTTGTTTGATTATATTGTAGGAAATTAGAATGTTTACGTCAATAATTACTGATAAAAAAACAAGAGGGCTATCTCATTGATAGGATAGTCCCCTTGTTGTGTCTTCTCTTCAGCTTCTTCTCTTGTAAATCTATAATCTATATTTTGTACACTCCATCTCCACCTTCTATTGGAGGGTCCATTGTTGGTGGGGATGGAGGAGTTGGCCTTGTAGGCGGAGGCGTCATTGGAGGCGCCGATGGCCTAGGGGGTATCATAGGCGGAGGAGTTGGTCTTGGCACCTCCGGCATCTTTGGCGGCATAGATGGCGATGGTGGCCTCTGAGGAGCTTGAAAAGGTGGAGGAGTCTGTGTACCCTGAGGCCGTGGAATCTCTCCTTTCCCTCTATTCATTGCCATATACCATACCACTGCTGCTACTACAACGATGACTATAAGTATTAAAAGTAGGGTCATAAATATATTTAGTTATTTTATAATCTCGACCTCTTATGCTATTGTCCCTCCTCAGAGAGAACGTGTCAATCCAGCACCACTTTTAAGGGAATTAAAAGTGGTGCTGGATCAATTCTAAGGTTAGGTTTCTGTAAATATCTCCAGCTCCCATCACCATTACAATATCGCCATGTTTTACGTTCGCTAAAAGGTATTTTTTTGCATCCATTGCGCTTTTGGTATAGAGAACTTCAAATGGAGGTTTCTTTTTTTGAATCTCTTCTACAAGTTTTACAGAAGAAACTTTTTTGTAGATACTCCCCTCTTCTCTCCCAGCAACATCATAGATATCCATGAGGAAAAGTTTTTGCACTGGAAGAGTGGATAGCACTTTTACAAAATCTTTGAAAAGATAAAATGTTCTTTGATACTGATGGGGTTGGTAGATGAGCCAGATGTTTTTCTTTGGCCATTTTTCGCGAGCTGCCTCTACGGTTACTCTAATCTCTGTTGGGTGGTGTCCATAATCGGAAACGAGAGTGTATTTGACATTTGACATTTGACATTTGACATTGAACACCTCAAACCTTCTCCAAGAACCCTTAAAAGAAGACAAGGCTGCAAAGCTTTTTTTGTCTGGCACATGCAAGAGTCTTGCCGCGCTTAAGGCAGCTTGCGCATTGGCAATGTTATGTTCGCCAGGCAAGGAAAGAATGTTTTTGAGTTTTTTTGCCTCCTTTTGCTTTTTTGAGTACCATACCACCTTGTGCGTTGTGTCTTGCAAAATCTTCCTGATGTTTTTTTCGTCTTTGTTTGCAACAATAATTCCGTCTTTACCAAGAAGTTCTACATATTTTCTAAAGGTTCTCGTAAGGTTTCCCAAGGTTTTGTAAAAGTCTAAATGGTCTGCCTCAAGAGAGGTAAGAATGATAATTTGCGGGCGATAGTTTAAAAATGATGCAAAGTGCTCATCAGCTTCAATCACCAGTATGGGCTGTGGGAAGACGGTCTTAGCCCAAGCTTGGGCTAAGACTGTCTTCCTTGTCCCTACTCTGCAGTTGCTATTGCCAAACTCTTTTAGCTTTGTTCCAATAATCACAGTGGGATCAAGTCCAGCTTTTGTTAAAAGTAACCCAAGCATAGAGCTTGTTGTGCTTTTGCCGTGAGTGCCAGAAACTGCAATAGTGAAGTGCTCTCGCGTAAGTTCCCCTAGCGCTTGCGGATAGGAAAACTCTGCTATGTTGTTTTTCCTTGCTGCTACTCGTTCTGGATGCGTTGCGCTAACTGCGGGACTGAAAATAACCTTTTGTATTTTTTTTGTGATTAAAGAGGCTTTGGGTTTTCCAATATGGACTACAGCTCCAAGGTCCTTCATTTGTTTTGTAATCTCAGTTAAGGCAAGGTCAGAACCTGAAACGCTCCATCCTTTCTGAAGGTAGTATTTTGCCAGGGCAGATACCCCAATTCCCCCAATGCCGATAAAGTGTACGTGCTGGCTCATATTTTTTTAGTTAGTTGGATATCTTCAATAGTACTATACTCTACGTTTCTTTGCACAAGCTTGCTTTCCATAATTTGCACGGAAGAGACAGAAATCTCAAATGAGATTTCTTCCTCTACACTTGGTCTTTCTTCAAGATCTATCTTTTGAAACTCCCATGCGCGGAGCCTAGCTAAGGTAACATGCAGTGAAAAGGATTCCTCTTCTTTGCCGCCCAATGCTTTTACTATATCTCTTTTGAAAGCTAAAAGTTCTTCTGGCTCTTCTCCTGTTGCCCAGAGCATCTTTGGATGTTCTTTGCTGGGTCCATACGCTACCTGAGAAAGAGAAAGAACGAATGGTGCATGATGCGCCGCAACCTTGCGAGCAATCTCTCCTATCCCTTCAAGCTCTTTTGCTGATGTATTGCCAAGGAATGCGAGGGTAATATGGAGATTGTCGAGCGCTGTCCACCGTGCGGGAAGCTCTGAGAATTTATCCTTGCACGCCAAAAGCTCTTTCCTTACTTTAACAGGAAGATTGATTGCAATAAAGATACGGCGCATCATACCCTGTACTAGAAATTAGACTTCTCTTGATGATGTGCGACCATTGGAATATTATTAGTGTTTAGCTTGACGATTTTATAATAAACTGAATATTGTATTTTGGCGAGAAATAGCACAGTCTAATTTTCAGTACGGGGCATACATTGAATTTTAGCATAAATGAGCTAAAGTTAAATCATCTATGAACAAAGGCAAGGGAACTATGAATAAGGTGCTCAGCCAGATTTTTACCCATATGGCGGACTTGTATCGCATTAATGGGGTGGCGTATAAGCCAGCCGCATATGAAAGAGCATCAAAAATACTTGCAGGTCTTGCTTACGATGCAGGAGATTTGTACAAAAAGGAGGGACTTGGAGGAATAAAAAAGCTTTCTGGCATAGGAGAGAGAACGGCTGTGAAGATTGAAGAGTATATAAAAAAGAAAAAAATCTCAGCGTATGAGGAACTGAAAGAAAAGACTGCCTTGCGTGAAATAATAACAACTTACTTTCGCAGTAAAGATATTTCTTTGGAAAAACTCAAGCGTGATGCAAAGAAAGAGAAGATAATATATGCTCGTCACGTAGCTTCCGCAAAGCAACTTTTAGAGCTTGCAGGCTCTGCGCATGATGCAAAAAAGGCTATCGCGACAATATCTGCATGGGCAAGTTCCAGAGGTTTGGACTACACTCTTGAGACTGTTTCAAAACGCTGGCTTGAACTGGATACATTAAAGCCCAAAGAAAAAGTAAGGAAAGCATTTTATAAAGGAGATCCTATGGTGTGGTCACAGCAAAAAAAGAAATGGTACGTAATAAAGGATGGTGAATGGTTGGAGTTTGCAGACACAGAAGATAAGATTAAATTTGTTGAAGAATGAAATTTGTATTTTTTGGAACAAGAGAGCTTGGAGCTCAAGTATTAGAAAGTCTTTTCCAAAGTGGCAACTCTCCCACTCTTGTTGTAACGGGCGTAGATAAGCCAGCAGGAAGAAAGCAAGAGCTTCTGCCCTCCCCAGTAAAAGTTATTGCACAAAAGCATCACTTTCCTTTAGCGCAACCTGAAAAACCAGCAGAGCTTATATTGCGAAAAGAGCTTTTGGGAGCTGAGTTTTTTGTGGTGGCAGCGTATGGAAGTATTCTGTCAAAGGAGATATTAGAGATTCCCCCAAAAGGAGTATTGAATGTACACCCATCACTACTTCCAAAGTATCGAGGCCCTTCTCCAGAGCGCTTTACACTGCTTGCAGGAGAGAAGAAAACAGGAGTGAGTGTTATACTTCTTGACGAAAAAGTAGATCATGGGCCTATTTTAGCGCAAGAAGAGTTTATAATGAAAGAAGGCATAAAGCACGAGGAACTGCATCTTCAATTGGGAGAGCTTGGAGGAAAGCTACTGGTAAAAACTATTCCTCTATGGCGCGAGGGAAAGATTACCCCAAGAGAGCAAGACCATGAGAAAGCAACGTTTACAACAAAAATAACAAAGGAGCAAGGGAAGATTGACTGGAACAGGGAGGCTGAATATATCGTAAGGCAGATGCACGCCTTTGATCCCTGGCCTGGAACCTACGCTTCTTGGCAGGGAAAGAATATAAAGATTCTTGAAGGCAAAGCGAGTGAGGCTTTTGGTAATTCTGTCCCAGGAAGTATTATTTCGCATGAAAGTGGATTTGCAGTTGTATGCGGAAAGGGAATGTTAGTAGTAGAGAAGTTGCAAATGGAAGGAAAAAATCCTACATTGGCAAGGGATTTTCTTCTTGGTCACAAAGATTTTATTGGCACTATACTTGCCTAAGCTAAGCTTAGTTATCCACAGCTAAGCTTAGCTTAGGCAAGTAAACTTATGTTATCACACGTTGAATTAAAAAAAGGAGTATATTTTGTATACGAAGGAATGCCCTATATAATATTGGACAATTCTTTAATGTATAAGGGACGAGGAAGCTCTGTGATGCAAGCAAAGTTTCGCAATTTAAAAACAGGAAGTGTTTTGAGCCGCGCATTTCATACAGGAGAGACATTTGCCGAAGCAGACCTGGAAAAATTGCAAGTAAAGTTTATATACGAAAGTAAAGGAAAGTATATTTTTTCAGAGGCAGAGAATCCTGCAAAGCGTTTTGAACTTAAAAAAGAACAAATTGGGGTGCAAGTAGAATTCTTAATTCCAAATACCATAGTAGACGGGCTTTACTTTAATGGAGAAATTCTCACCATTGCTCTCCCTGTTAAAATGAATCTTATGGTAAAGGAAGCTCCTCCTGGGATAAAGGGTGATAGAGCAACGGGGGGCACTAAAACAGCTATTCTTGAAACTGGAGCTGAAATTCAAGTTCCTCTATTTGTGGAAACAGATGATATTATTGAGATCAATACTGAAACTGGAGAATACGTAAGAAGAATTCAAGAATAAAAAAAGAGACCAACATTGTCGGTCTCTTTCTTGTGTGAATCTTTAAGAATCTTATTTAATTTCGTAGGTGAGAGTTATATTTACTTTAACTTCTTGAGACCCAGGTTCAATGCTAGGAGATGGCGCTCCTCCTGTTGCAGATTCTGATATGGCAAAATCATAACGCGGGGATGGTGCAAAACCTTCTTGGATAGAGAGCAATCGTCCTACTTTAAATCCTCCAGCCTTAGCTAGCGCTTGTGCCTTTGCCTTTGCTTTTTCAATTGCCTTTGCCCTTGCTTCATTTTCAATTTCCGTTGGATCGTCCACAGTAAAGGAAAGTTGAGAAACACTATTAGCTCCGTTTTCCACTACTCCGGAAAGGAGATCTCCTATGACATTGAAGTTGCGAACTTTTACCTGAATTGTTTGCTCAACGGTGTATCCAACGATTTCAGCTGGTGGGCATGGTCCTTCTTTGCCACTACAGCTGTAGTATTGATAACGCGGATTAACTTGGTAAGTCTTTGTACTAATATCTTTCTTATCAATCCCTTGATTCTTTAAAAATTCAATAGAAGCATTGACTGCTCCTGTATTTTTCTCTTGAGTAACTCCAAGGTCAATTCCTCCTTGGGTGAGAACTCCAAAAGAGAATTGAGCAATGTCTGGAATGGTGGTAACACTCCCCTCTCCTGAAACTTGAAAGTTGCGAAATGAGCTTGGTTCTGCTGCTCTTGAATAGGAAGAAACAAACCAGAGCGTACTGATAGCAAAAATTACTAAGGTTCCAATAATAGTAAGGGTGAGACGACTTTGCAGCGAATTATCCATAGGGGATTTTCTATTACTCAGCTACGCTTAAGAGTTCTACGTCAAAGAGAAGAGTTGCATTGCCAGGAATAGCTCCTGGTATTCCTGCTGGCCCATATGCAAGGTCAGATGGAATAGTGAGCTTTCTTTTTCCACCAACTTTCATTCCTGTAAATCCTTGTTCCCAGCCTTGAATAACTTGACCAGCGCCCAGCGTAAATTCAAATGGAGTTCCTCTATCGCGAGAGCTATCAAACTTGGTTCCGTCTTGTAAGGTTCCTGTGTAGTGAACAGAAATAACTTTTCCTGCAACGGCTTCCTTGCCCTCCCCTACTACTGTGTCTTCAATCTTTAGTTCATTTGTTGGCATAACTTGTTCTTGCTCTGTTACTTTATTATCTTGCTCTTTTGGAGCTTTATCTTCAGAAAACATAAATCCTGCAACTCCAAGGATTACGATGGCGAGAACACCTAAAATAAATATTTTCATATGCTTAAACCATATCATATAAAAGAACTTATGCAAATATCCCCTGGCAATAAGAACGGCACCTCTCTTTGCGAAAGGTGCCGATTTTGTGCTAGCTAGCTTCTGGTATCTGCCATACTCCTTGATATTTTTCAGGGAGTAGTTTGGCGATTTGCAGCATAACAATTTTGAGTAGAAGCTCGCGTTGTCGTTTTGTGATTGTTCCCTTTATATTTGGCAACTTGAAAGGTTTGCCGATCTTAACTTGCATGCGCCGACGAAATGGAAAGAGCATTAGCCATGCCGGGAATTTCTCAGTGCCACAGATGCCAAGCGGCACTATGGTGACACCAGAAGACATGGCCGATAGAACTACTCCTGCTTTCCCTCTTTGCATCGTATGAGCTTTGCTACGTGTCCCTTCAGGGAATATGACTACCACATCACCTTGCGCTAGCCATTTTCTTATTTGACGTAGAGGGTCTCCTCCTATACCTTGGCGATTGTAGGTGTATATGCCTACAGTTTTTAGTGCTATCCCTATGATCCAGTCTATGAAGGGAATCTTGGTGTAGTCTTTCTTTGAAATGAAATGCAAGCGGTGAGGGATACTTGCCACCAGCGCTATTGAATCATTGAAGGAAAGATGGTTTGAGGCTAGAATATATGGCCCAGTGGTAGGCAACAATTCGCTACCTTGCACCTCAAGACGACCAATACTCTTGAAGCAAAACTTTGCTAGTACTCTTGCAAAGAACAAGTACATCACAAGACTTATTTTTTCTCCCAGCCATTCTGGGAGTTTTTGTATTAAGAGCATAGAATTTCTCCCTTCTATAAATTCTTTATGACTGAGATTTCGTGAGGCTTTGCTGGTAGTATAGAGCAAAGCCTCCCTTTGTCAAAGTACCCTACAGGTACCCCCGCTTGAAACCAGATTTCAAGCAATCAATCTTCAAGGAACCCACCAGATTGGTGGCGCCAGAGCTTAGCGTAGAGACCCTTTTTCTTAATAAGCTGTTCATGGGTACCTTCCTGCACAATCTTTCCTTGATCCAGCACGATAATTCTATCTAAGTGCTTTATAGTAGAGAGACGGTGCGCAATTACTAAAGCGGTCTTTTCTTTCATTAGCTCCAGTAGTCCTGATTGAATGTATTGCTCAGATTCAGAATCAAGAGAGCTTGTAGCTTCATCCAGCACTAGCGTGGGAGCTTCCTTGAGCAGGGCGCGGGCAATAGCAATACGTTGGCGTTGTCCCCCACTTAACTTAATACCTCGTTCCCCAACAAAGGTCTTATATTTTTGAGGTAGCTTTTCTATAAACTCATCAGCATGGGCAAGCTTTGCAGCGCGCATTACATCTTTCTTTGATGCTTTGTCTGCTCCATATGCTATATTCTCAAACAATGTGCGATGGAATAGGAGTGGCTCTTGAGGTACGTAGGCTAGCTGATTGCGCAGTGATACTTGCGTTACTTTACTGATATCTTGCCCATCAATTGTAATGGTTCCTTTTTGAACATCTGAGAATCTTAGCAAGAGCTTTGTAATGGTTGTTTTCCCGCCACCGCTTGGACCCACCAGCCCAACCTTTTCATTTGGCTTAATATCTAAACTAAAATTATTTAAGAATGATGATTCTGAGCTATGGGCATCATTGTACTTGAAAGTAACATTATTGTATTGAATGCCAGCGCTTTTTACATTCAGAGCTCGTGCTCCTGGCGCATCTTTTACTATAGGTGGATGTATAAATAGCTGAGTTAATTCAGCAGCTTCACTTATGGCAGATTCAATATTCCTGTATGTTCTGTTAATCTCCCAGAACATGCGCGTGACAAGGAAGTAGTAGGAAAAAATTACTACAATGGCCCCTGGCGGCAAGGCGAACTTTTCAGCAAAGAAGATTGCCAGCACTAATCCACATACGTTTGCTGCAACGAATATTGGTGCTAAAACTACATCAAATCTTAGGTTCTGAAAATCAGCAGCTCTCTTAAAGTTGCGAGTGAAGGTATCTACATATGTTCCAAATGTAGTAGATTCGGCGCTCTCTTTCCCAAAAGATTTCATCGCAAGCATATTTGTCATGGAGTCAGATAATCTGCCAGCTACCTTGCTGCTTGCGTTATGTCTTAAGGCAACCAAATGAGAACGTCTTCTCATAAAAGGGATGGCAACAAATATTGCTCCTGCAATCCAAAGGAGCAGGGCCACGGGAATCCAAGGAGAGTATTGCCATAAGATAATAGTAACAAATAGTATAGAGAGAATATTAGCGGTAACTCGAAAGACAAGAGTGTCGGTGAACATTTCAAATCCTCTCCCAAAAGCAAGAGCTTTTTTTGTTAGAGAGCCAACAAAGTTATTTGCATAAAATGCGTAATCACGTTCTATGAGCCGTGTAAAGGCAAGCTTGCTTAAAGCATTAATTCCTCGTTCTTGGAGTTTTACAATGAAGTAGAGGCCAATGCGCCAAAATACTTCTCCAAGAAGCCATAATCCACTAAGGATCAAAAGATGTCCCCACACCATATGTAAAGAGATTTGTCCTTGCCTAGCAAAGATATCTATGATGCTTGCCATGATAAGAGGTGGAACGAAAAATACCAGTACATCCCCCATCGCAGGCATTAAAAATCCAATCCCCGTATGTAGGGGGTATTCTTTGTATTGACGCCAGTAATCCAAAAGAACCTGACGTACTGCTTTTCTTGTAATGATTTCACTTTCCATATGATATGTGGATACTTTCAACTCTAACAAAAAATTAGTGACTTGGCGACGTTCAAGCTCGTGACAAATTGGCCCATTTGTGCTATCCTTATTACTGAAATGAATGACCTTATATTTTTAATCTTTGCTATTGTGATAGGCTCTGCATTCTTCTCAGGAATTGAGGCAGCTATATTTTCTGTCTCTTTAAGTCGTGCGCAAGTTCTTGCAAAGCAGAAAAAACACGGGGCATTATCTCTGGTAAAAATTAAGCAGGGAATCAATAGACCAATCGTGGTAATTGTGATTTTTAACAATGCAATAAACATTGCAGGGAGTATTTTTGTTGGAGTTCTTGCGGCAGAGGTACTTGGGAGTGCATGGCTGGGGGTGATTTCTGCGCTTCTCATAATTTTAATCATTACTTTTGGGGAAATTATTCCCAAGGTAGTTGGTGAGAAATTTTCAGAGGAGATTTCTTGTTTTGTAGCTCGTCCGCTTCTTTTTTCAACTAAACTCTTTCTTCCTATTATTATTGTCTTTGAGAAAATCACTGGCCGGTTTGGCGTTGTGCGAAAAGTTGTGTCTGAAGAAGAATTGAAGATACTTTCTCAAATTGGGCATCTTGAAGGAGAAATTGAAAAAGATGAGCGTGATATGATTGCCAAGGTATTTGCGCTCAACGATGTTTTAGCAAAGAAAATAATGACACCACGGACCGTTATTCATGCTCTGGAGGCTGGGAAAACGATAGGTGAGCTTGCAGATGAAATTTACAATCTACAGTTTTCGCGTTTACCCGTATACTCAGGAGACCTAGATACTATTGTAGGTGTTTGTAATCGAACAGATTTGCTTATTGCGTTGGGTAAAGATAGGAAAGATGAAGTAGTGGAAAGTTTTGTGCAAGAGGCAATATATGTTTCAGAGAACACAAAAGCAGATGAACTTCTTCCATTGTTTCAAAAAGAGCGTTATCATCTTGCAGTTGTGCAAGATGAGTTTGGTGGCACTGCGGGGGTGGTGACCTTAGAGGATGTTGTGGAACAGCTTGTTGGAGAGATTGTGGATGAAACTGATAGGTATGTAGATATGCGAAAGCGTGCCTTGCGAGAGAATGAAAAACCCTCAACCAATTAGCCTGCATTACTTGGCAACTTCTTTTACAAGAAGTTCTGAAAGAAACTTCATATCCTCATCACTCAAGAGAGATACAGCATAGATATTAGGAGAAATTTTTTTCAGTTTTTTCTTTGCCTCTGCAATCTCATCCTCTTTCTTTAAGTCTGTTTTAGTTAAAAGAATAATTTCCTTTTTTAAAAGAAGTGTAGGATCATACACTTTGAGTTCTTTTCGTACTGTTTGATAGGCTACAAGTATATCGTTGTTTTGCAGAGAAATTACGTGCACGAGTATTTTTGTTCTTTTAATATGGCGCAAGAATTTATGCCCAAGTCCCTTTCCCTCAGCGGCGCCTTCCACAAGACCTGGAATATCAGCAATGATGTACCCATACATCTCTCCTAGGCTTGGTTCAAGCGTGGTAAAAGGGTAGTCTCCAATCTTTCCGTGAGCCGCAGTAAGTTCGTTCAGAAGACTTGTCTTTCCGGCATTTGGCAGTCCTATGAGCCCAATATGGGCAATGAGTTCTACTTCAATATAGAAGTTGGCTTCTTGCCCTGGTTTTCCGGGAGTCGCTTTATCTGGAGATTGGTTTCGCGAGCTCTTAAATGATCTATTCCCTCTTCCACCAAAACCACCAGAAAGCAAAAGTATGCGCTCTCCTTCTTCATTTAAGCTAAACTTCTCTCCACTCTCTATGTTGGTGATAATAGAGCCTACAGGGAATGACAGGTCAAGATCTTTCCCATTGGCTCCAAATAGATTCTTTGCCTGTCCGTCGTTTCCATTATCAGCTGCAGCTTCTTTACGTGAGCGATAGCGAGAAAGTAAGTGAACATCTCGCAAAGCCTTTGCATATACGTTCCCCCCTCGCCCGCCATCCCCTCCAGAAGGGCCTCCAAACTCTGTTTCTTTACTACTAAGCCAACGGACAACGCCGTCCCCTCCTTTGCCTGCTTTGACGTGTATTTTTACTTCATCAATGAATGCCATGAGCACACCTTACACTTTTGGAGCTTTTTGAGCAACTAAACTTCAATTAATTGAGTAGAGCGAGTTTACGTTCATGAGTCCATTTCTTAATCTCATTTTCACGTTTTTGTGCACTGCTCCTGTCTTTTTGCTTCTCGCTGTATATTACTTTCACTACTTTTTTTGCTCTGGTGTATGCTCCTCCCTTTCCTTGACTATGTTCTTTAAATCTGCGCTCCACATCTGTTGTGATGCCAGTGTAAAGCGTATCATCTTTGCACTTTATGATGTAAACGAAGTACATAGAGCTTTGTCTTGGATTTGAATAATTTACACTTCTTCCAAATGAATGAGTGCTGTCCTGATGGCTTCTTTTGTATATGCTTTTCTGTCGAGACGACCCTTAGTCATGATTCCCACAAGTCCTTTGCCAGAGCCAATTTGTTGGTCGTCAGTTAGTCCTGCCTTGCAAGCAGCATCGCTCATATTTAATCCATCATTCAGCATATACTCCATTACTTTTTTTGGAGCTTCCCAGGCAGAAGATAATCCTAGGTGATATTCGGTTCCATCATATATTGCACAAACACACACATCCATAAATCCAGATTTGGTATTGGGTACCTTCATAAGTCCTGATTCAATACCGAATCCATATGTGCTATTTTGAAATACTTCTTTTGCCCTACCCATTGCACCTTGCACAGTTTCTTCAAGAGACTTTGGCTGATCGGCAACGCTAGAAGATGTTTCAAATGAATGAATATCTGCATTTCTTAGGTGGGGGTATTCATCCAAGAGTTCAGTTACTGCATCAATCTTTGCCTTATTTTTTGATCCAATATGTATTTTCATATTTCTTTAATCATTTGTATGAACAATTCTTGACATGATTTTCTTTCTATAGATAGTAAAGATAATCACGCAGTTTATAAAGAGCAAGTATAAAGAAAAGATGTACTCTGAAGTAGCCCATGCCTGCACAGCAAGAAAGCCAGTTCCTACACTAAATAAAGAGGCAATATATACAGCTGCAGTCTCTGTTTCAGGGAACTTCCATGTTTTCACAAGAGTAGGCAGAGCAGCTAACCCATCAGCTATAATAGCAAAGATAATCCCAACTAATGGCTGTTGCGTTAGAGCCCACAGAACCAAAGCAAGAACAGAAGATGCGCCACATACGTAATCAAACATTCCTAGTTTCCAGTATGCATTTTTGTTCATAAATGATGCTAAAAATACAAGCATTGGAACAAAGCCTGCCATAAAGACTGGTAATATTGCCCATGTAACACCATCTGAGATAGCAGCTGCTGTCCCTATGTATGGCGCAACCATCCATAAGAACCAAGTAACCCTATTGGGTTTTGTTTGTCCCTTTAAGGTGTCTTTAATATATGCGACTCCCCCAAAAAATTGTACTATTGCTCCAAGAAAAACTGCGTAGAGAATCATATAGTTAAACGTAGCATGTAATGGTATTTATACTACAAAGAATTCATTAATATAATCTTTAAGGATTTCTCTATGCTTACTTGCTAAAGGAAGAGTAAGGATTTCTTTGTGGCTAAAGAACCTTAGCTCTTGCCCTTCATCTCCAAGCTGTATCTTCTCTGGAGAAAGTATAGTCCCCTTGTAAATAAATTTCTTATTTGGCTCGCTATCAGTCTTTGCTCCAGAGTATTCTTTCCAATATGTAACTTCCTTTACTTCCTCTACATTGTAATCTGTTTCTTCTTTTAATTCACGCTTAAGTGCTTGCTCAACGGTTTCAGCGCCATTAACAAATCCACCGATAAGGTCCCATTGATTTGGATATGCAATATTAGGATTATCATCTCGAAGCAACAGAAGTATTTCTCTTTTTGAGTTTTCAAGAATGATTGCTGCAACTTTTTTCATTGTGCTTCACTCTTCTAACGATTATGCTCCAAAAAGGCAGGAACTTTTTCTTGGAAGCGTTCCATAAGGGTATGCCCAAGGTATAAAACAAGAACAAGCACAAGGTAAAAGACTAAGAGCTGAATATAGGTAAGTGTAAGGTTTGCAAAGAAATCAACAAGGGTAACTGTGGACCAAGAGGCAACGGAAATGATGCCGGCAATACCTCCTATTTTTTCCCAGGATAGGGAAATACGCTTGCCACCTTCCTTTTGCGAATGTAGCATTCTCCTTGAAAGAGGTCCTGCAAGCAAGACTCCGTTGATAATAAGAATCCCAATAATTGTTTGCATGAAAAAGAATTTTGGCGTAAGCTGTATAGCTTCATTAAATACCAAAGCAACACTTATGAAATCAATTCCTAGTCCAACCAGAATTACCTTGCTTAGTGTTGGAAATAGCGGGTATACATGCTGTTTTAAAATGGCAGAGAACTTGGAGGTGATAAAGAGAAAATCCAAGATAAGCACGGTGCCAAGGGTAAAAATAGAATGAATGCTATGCCCAAGGTAAAAAAGTTGTTCTTTGTTCCACTCCCCTGTCCATGCAAAAAACGACATAAAAAATAGCGCAAAGAGAAAATGCACACCGTAAAACCACTCCATGTTTTGAGAGAAGGACGCGGGACGCATCTTTTTTAAAAGAAGACCAAAGAAGAGTACCAAAAGCCAAATGAAAAGAAAGGGTCCCGCGGCTTCGCCTTGCTGCGTGGCGAGGTTTTGAGATGACGCAAGAATAATTCCTTCGTGTGCCTTTGCAAGATTGAAACTAGTAAGTAAAACCCAAGAAAGAAGTGTTGCGGCTACTCCCATAAAGAAGGGCAAGAGGAGTTTTGCTCCTATCCAGTCGTATACCAAGCAGTCTTTCTCAAAAGATCGGTGCCTCGTCCATCTTGTAAGCACAAATCCCCATAACGAGGCAGCTCCTATTAAAACAAGCCCGAGCTGTCTTGCAAATAAGAAAAGTTCTGATAATTCAATGCCAAACATGCTATTTGTTAAAAACAAAAAATATTACCCCAACTCCATAAAAGACCTTTGCCACAACCCATATAGAAAAGCCCCCCGCATGAGCTATTATGGGAAGGCTCAATAGCAGTGCTAGCCCTGCTATTACTAAAAAAACTTCGCTATGTTTCATATGAGTTACTGAATAAAAGAGGTTTTGGAGCGTTTTTATTCTTTACAATCTTTTTATACTACCATAACAAACTCCTAAAAAACAATTTGCATACTTTCAATAACAACCGCTAGTGGCAGTTACCCACGAATAATTACATACGCAACGTAAGCTATGTAGAGGGCAATAAAGCAAATTCCTTGCCATCGCTCAAGAATATGTCGCTTGCCAATAAACAAGAAAGCGAACAAAAGAAAAGTGGCAGTAATAGCAATTACAACATCGTTCATGAGTGTTTGAGAAAAAGGCAGCGGGCGTATCATGGCACTTAGCCCTAAAATCCAAAAAATGTTAAAAATGCTTGAGCCAACAATGTTTCCCACGGCAATATCAACATCTTTTTTATATGCAGCCACAGCCGAGGTCGCAAGTTCTGGCAAAGACGTTCCTACCGCAACAATAGTAAGTCCAATCAGAGCTTCGCTTACCCCAAAACTCGCTGCGATAACCACCGCTCCGTCAACAATCCACTTTCCTCCAAGAGCCAATGCCGCAAGACCTCCGCCGATCATGAGAAATGATAGTAGTAATGAGCGCGTATGCGGTTTTATTTCAACTGCGTTGGCAGGCTCTGCTTTGCTTATGCCAAATACGTAATAAAGAAAAATAACAAAGAAAGAAAGTAAAACAAAGCCGTCAATTCGAGTGAGCGCTGAAAATGAACTGTTATCAATAAACGCATCGTTTGCCATGAATGCGAGCGCAATAACGGCCAAAAAAGCCAAAGGGATTTCTTTCCATACCGTTCCTTTTTTAATCGCTAAAGGGTAGATGGCGGCAGAAATTCCCAAAATAAGCAGAATGTTGGCAATGTTGCTGCCCAAGATGTTGCCTATGGCAATATCGGTATTGCCATTGATGCTGGCAAAAATATTAACAATCAATTCTGGGGCTGAAGTACCAAACGCAACAACGGTAAGCCCAATAACAAGCGTAGAAACACCCAAACGTTTTGCTAAAGAGGAAGCTCCATCAACCAGCAGGCCCGCGCCCTTAATGAGCGCGACAAAACCGACAAAAAACAAAATGTAGGTGAAGATCATAATTTATTTTGTGGTGTGCATATCAGATATGCACAAGATTTACAAACGCGTTGTGCGCACCCGTAAGTTGCACGCTAAATGCAAAGCAAAGTTGTCCTATCTATTTATTCCAATAAACGGGCTGGCGTCGCCCCAGTATGTTGGAACTTTTCCGTCCCACTTCTCTATCCAACGGAGTTCTACTACTTGAGGATTTTGCCGCAGGGCCACAGCTTCAATGCGAATGGCTTCTGCCTTTCCTATAGCATCAGCTATCTTTTGGTCAGCTTCAATTTTTATTCTTTCCAAATCTCTGTCTGCCTTAAGTTTGAGCTGCTCTGCGGTAACTTTAGCTTCAATGGCCTCGTTGAATGCTTTTGAAAACTCAAATTCAATGATATTGAATTCGTCCACCACAATGGAGCGCTCCAGCAATCTTACGGTAAGGTTTTCCTTAATCTTTTCTTTTACTTCTTCCCTCCTTATAATCAACTCTTCTGCTGTAAACTTTGCAGATTCTGCTTTCACTGCTTCTTGAATGGAAGGAGCAATGATACGAATATTATAATTCGTTCCAACTTCTTGCCAGATTTTATTTACTGCATCTGGAGCAAGGTGGTAGTTTAATGCAATCTTGGAAGTTACTATTTGCAAATCCTTGGAGGCAGCTGAAGCTGCAATCTCATCCTTTTGAATTTTCACATCCATTTTCACTACTTTTTGAACAAAAGGTATCTTCAGGTATAGTCCTTCTCCTAAAACCTTGTCTTGCACTGCCCCAAAGTGAAGCAGTATCCCCCTTTCTCCGGCTCCCACAGTCCCAAATGCGCCAAAGATAAGGGCGAGAAGAACTACTCCAATACTTACGCGGGAAATAATTTTAGCTATATTAATTTCTCCCATTCTTCCTTCAATATTATTCATGTGCAGTGTTTACTAGAATTTAATTATTACCTATGCGACCCTTTTACATTACCATAACAAATCCCTAAGGAACAATCCTTAGGAGAGAATGTTAGACGTCGGACGTCTAACATGTCGTCTAGCATGTTTTTGAGGGGTCTAGGTCTCCTCGATACTTCCAACCTTGGCTGGGGCTACTGGACGAAGTTAGAACCTCTTTTTACACTATATTAAGTTAAACCCTCGGTAAAGGTAAGAGATTTGACATAAGAAACTTTTATAGTATTATGTAAACAGCTCCAATCTCTATGCATGTGAAGGAGGACATCATGATGGTTCAACTACGGAGAATCAAAGTTTGGTCTGCTCCCGATAGCACGTTCGGGGTGGGAAGATTCTCCTGCAAGCTTGATGCCGAGGATTACAACGATGCGAGCCCCATCGTCGTATGTCAGGTGCTGGAGCAGCATTTTTTGACACGCGACCCGGTGAAGGATGGGATGGTCATAAACACAGTTCAGGAGCTCATGCTCAGGCTCGAGTGTTTCCCCCCTCTTGATCTCACAGAGCTCTCAGACGAAGCATACGTCTGTGAGTGTGGTCGTCATCTGGCATACATCGGTGACAGACCCGTTGCACTGTGTCAAATTCTACAACTTCCCGAGGACGTGCAACTCTAGCAAGGTTGTGCCTATGCGTAATGGGCTGGGAGTTTCTCTCAGCCCTTTTGTTTTATATATGTGTGTATATCTATATCTAATTTGCTTAGGTGTTAGCTGTGTCCCTCGTTCTAGCCGCCCTGCAGGGCGAGCCTCGCCAGATACAATAC
>JAQBTT010000028.1 GCA_027624865.1 bacterium | reverse complement strand
CCCGCCAGCAACGCTAAGCGTAGCTTTGCGGGCTGGCCTAATTTTCGTATTCTCTCAAATGTTGTTTCCTCTCAAATCAAGGTACACGAAAAATATGGAGGGGTATATCCTCAGATGGCAAAGCGAGAGCACATAGTAAATCTCCCTCTCACGCTCGCGGCGGCTTTAAAACAAGCAAAACTCAAGGAAACAAATCCGGGGATTGATGCTATTTCTGTAACCTATGGGCCAGGTCTTTCTCCTTGCCTATGGACAGGTATTAACTTTGCAAAAGAACTTGCTAAAAAATACAACGTCCCTCTTATCCCAGCAGACCACATGGAAGGACATTTGCTTGTTGGATTGTTCACTGGTCTGCCTAAGCTAAGCTTAGGAGCTCCTAAGCTTAGCTTAGGCAGACTCTTTCCTGCAACAGTACTCTTAGTCTCTGGAGGGCATACTCAACTTTTGCTCATGCAAGGGATAGGGGAGTATAAGCTCTTGGGCGAAACCAGGGACGACGCGGCGGGTGAAGCATTTGATAAAACAGCACGCATTCTTGGGTTTTCCTATCCTGGAGGACCAAAACTCGCAGCTCTGCCTAAGCTAAGCTTAGGAGCTCCTAAGCTTAGCTTAGGCATAAAGCTCCCACGCCCCATGCTATCTACCAGAGATTTTGATTTTAGTTTTTCTGGACTGAAAACCGCAGTACTCTACGACTATCAAAAAAGAACAAAAAAAGTTCGTGAATCAAAAGAGTATATTCGCGCTATGGCAAAGGAAATTGAGCAATCAATTATTGACGTGCTTGTAAGAAAGACTCTGCGGGCGCAAGAGCAATATAGCGCAAAAAGTGTTATCCTAGGAGGAGGAGTTTGCGAGAATAATGAACTTCGCACGCAGCTTGCTTGCGAGCTTGCAAAAGAGAAGGTAGCACTTTTCCTTCCAAAAAAGTCTCTTGCAACAGACAATGGAATCATGCCAGCTCTTGTGGGATACTTTCAATATCAAAAAAATAAGTATCCAAAAAACTCTGAGAGCATTGTGGCGCAGCCCAACTTGCAACTAGATGACCCTTCATGAAAGAACTAGCACGCGCATACAATCCACAAGAAACGGAAAACAAGATATATAAGCTCTGGGAAAAGAGTGGATTTTTTAATCCAGATGTTCTTGTGAAAAAGAGCATAATAAAGAAAACCGCCAAGCCATTCTCCATTGTTCTTCCCCCACCAAACGTAACAGGGACTCTGCACATGGGGCACGCGGCCATGCTAGCGATAGAAGATATCCTCATTCGCTACCATCGCATGAGAGGAGAGCGAACACTTTGGATTCCTGGGACTGATCACGCCTCCATTGCAACAGAATCTAAGGTAGAGCAAATCCTCATAAAAAAAGAGGATACCACTAGACATGAGTTGGGGAGAGAAGAGTTTTTAAAAAGAGTACATGCCTTTGCAAAAGAAAGTCATGATGGAATTATGCACCAAGTAAAGAAAATGGGGGCTTCTTTAGATTGGAGCCGAGAAGCATACACACTAGATGAAGATCGAGCCCTCGCTGTGCAAACTGCATTTGCAAAAATGTATACAGAAGGTCTCATCTATAGGGGGGACCGAATTGTAAACTGGGACCCAAAAATGCAAACTACAGTGTCAGATGATGAGATTGAATGGAAGGAACAGCAAACTCCATTTTACTACTTAAAGTACGGCCCTTTTACTATTGGCAGCGCACGCCCCGAAACAAAGTTTGGGGATAAATACGTAGTCATGCACCCAAAGGACAAAAGATACACACAGTACAAGCAAGGAGAGCAAATTGAACTTGATTGGATAGGAGGGAGAATTACCGCAACTATTATAAAAGATACCTCCATTGATATGGATTTTGGAACTGGAGTTATGACCATAACTCCTTGGCATGATAAGACCGATTTTGATATAGCTTTGCGCCATAATTTAGATACAGAGCAAATAATTGACCAGAAGGGAAAACTCCTTTCAGTCGCAGGAGAGTTTGCAGGTATCCATATTAAAAAGGTTCGTCCTTTGCTTGCAAGAAAGCTTGATGCAATGGGCCTTTTGGAAAAAGTAGATGAGAATTACACCAACCGCATTGCAACCAACTCCAGAGGTGGGGGAGTGATTGAGCCTCAGATTATGCGTCAGTGGTTCATAGATGTTGAAAAAGAGTTCCCATTCCCTCACGCTGGACTTCCTGGAGTAGAGAAGGGACAGAGTACCACACTAAAAAAGCTCATGCTTCATGTGGTAAAAACAAAACAAATTGAGATTCTTCCCAAGCGCTTTGAGAAAACATACTTTCATTGGATAGAAAATCTGCGAGATTGGTGTATCTCTCGCCAAATATGGTTTGGACACCAAATTCCAGTTTGGTATAAAGACAAAGAAATTAAAGTTGGCGCAACGTCGCCAACAGGAGAAGGATGGGAGCAAGATCCTGATACCTTAGATACTTGGTTTTCATCTGGGCTTTGGACCTTTTCCACATTGGGCTGGCCAAAGAAGACCAAAGATCTTCAAACATACCACCCAACCTCAGTTCTTGAGACAGGATATGATATCTTGTTTTTCTGGGTTGCGAGGATGATTTTAATGAGCACCTACCTTGTAGGTGAGATTCCTTTTCGCACCGTATACCTACATGGGTTAGTTCGAGATGAGCAGGGGAGAAAGATGTCAAAATCGATTGGAAACGTTATTGATCCTTTAACCATGATAGAAAAATATGGAGCTGATGCTACTCGTTTATCTTTAATTATTGGAGCAGCTCCTGGAAATGATTTAAAGCTTTCAGAAGACCGAGTTCGTGGGTACCGCAATTTTGCAAACAAACTCTGGAACATTGCAAGATTTGTTCAAATGAGTACGCAAGATTTTGCAAGGGAGTCTCCCTTGCAAAGCGAGGGAGACTCCCTTGCAAAGCTATCAAAAGAAGACACAAAGATTCTTTCTGATTTCACAAAGATAAAAAAGGAGGTCACAAAGCTCATTGAGGAGTATCGCCTTGCAAAAGCTGCAGAAACCTTATACCACTACACCTGGCACATATTTGCAGACAAAGTACTTGAAGATTCAAAGAAGGTACTAGAGGATACAAAAACAAAAAGCTCAAGGCAGTATATTCTGCTCCTGGTCTTAGGTGATCTTCTGTTGCTTCTCCATCCTTTTACTCCTTTTGTCACGGAAGAGATTTATCAACAGCTTTTACTTACCGATAATAAAGATCCTTTGATGGTGCAAAAATGGCCCATATAATCACACATACTTTATGAACTACCCACTATTTTTATTCTTTGGCCTTGTTCCAAGCATCATTTGGCTTGCCTTCTATTTAAGAAAAGATTCTCATCCTGAACCAAACTCTGTGATTAGAAAAGTGTTTTTGTGGGGCATGTTAGCAACGCTTCCTGCCATTGCCCTGGAACTTGTCCTGCGCTCTTTCTTTGCATTTCTTCCTTTCTCACAAGAAGTTACCTTAATTCTATATATATTCCTTGGGGTGGCTCTAATAGAGGAGCTTCTTAAGTTCTTGGTAGTACGTGTCATAATGTACTCAAACAAAGCTTTAGATGAACCTGTAGACGTTATGCTCTACATGATAATAGCTGCTCTTGGGTTTGCTGCCTTTGAAAATATCTTACTCTTGTTTGGTCTTGGCGCTACGTCTCCCGTCTCAAATATTGTAGCCTTAACCTTAGTACGCCTTGTAGGTGCAACCTTCTTGCATGCCCTGGCCTCTGGAACCCTTGGGTATTTTCTCGCTCGCTCATTCTTTGACGCAAAAAGAAAATATGTATACCTTGCAGTTGGTCTTTTTGTCTCAACCCTCTTGCATGGACTTTTCAATTTCTATATACTAGAAGTAGAGGGGGTAGCGAAGCTCCTGATTCCTGCTATCATTCTTGTGGGACTTGCAATCTTTGTGTCACTAGGATTTCAGCAATTAAAAAGAATAATAAAATTACGATCATAATATGTCATTTTTTGAGAAACTAAAAAATAGCATGGGAGTTGAGGAAGAGCTGGAAGAGAAAATAGAAGAGAAAAAACCCAAGCAAGGGAAAAAAGAGGATAAGGACTTGCCTCTGCAGGCAGGAAAAAAGGTAGAAGTAAAATCCTCAAAGAAAGCAGATGCTGCCCCTACGAAAGAAGAGGCTCCTGACTGGTTTGAGCCTGAGGGAGAATTAGCTGTTGATGTATACCAGACAGATACTGAAATGGTTATTCAGTCAACTATTGCGGGAGTAAAGACAGAGGACTTGGACATTTCAATTGAAAACGATACCGTTACCATTTCGGGAGAACGCAAAAACATTGTAGAAGATAGCAAAAAAAACTACTTCTATCAAGAATGTTTTTGGGGAGCTTTTGCAAGAGAAATTATCCTACCAGAAGAGGTAGATGGAGGAAGAGCAGAAGCTACCATGAAAGATGGGGTATTTACCTTGCGTATCCCGAAAATTGAGAGGCAAAAAATACGGAAAGTAAAGGTAAGAGGGTGAAGTCTCAACTGCTTGAGACTTCACGGGTTTGCCCGCCCGAGTCCCCGAGGGCGGAATCATGCAAACCCCGGCCGTCTTGCCGAACCGCGGCACGCGAATCGTTCGGTCAAGATGGGTACATTAAGTAAACTCCCGCATTACTGCGGGAGTTTTAGTTGTGCCGGAGGAGAGACTCGCCCTGTCGTGCGACAGGGCGCCCTATCGAATGATAGGGCGAACCTCTTGTGTAATGTGGGCAGGGTGGGAGTTGAACCCACAAGCCTTGCGGCGCTAGCTCCTAAGGCTAGTGCGTTTGCCAATTTCGCCACCTGCCCGCGCCTCAATTCTAGCGAAAAATTGAGAAAAAAACAATACAGCGAAAGACAATCTTCGCTGCATTGCATCCTTTGTTCTAAAAATACTACGTTACAATACTGCGCAAAACCGCTGGGAATCCTCCTGCTACCAATGCAATAGCAATACCAATTGCAGCATACATGAGCTTTTGACGAGCTGCAGTAATTTGGGCAGGGTCATTCCCTCCGGTAATAAACTGAAATGCTCCAAGAACAATA
>JAQBTT010000004.1 GCA_027624865.1 bacterium | reverse complement strand
TTACAAGGCCCCATCGTTGATTACATGGGGGCCTTTTTCTTTTCTCATTTATAAAATAGAACCTTTCTTCCTTGCTATAATTTGGTATAATATCAAATCATGAATCCCGTTAGAAGTTCAGTCAAAAAAACATTGAGACCATCCATAATCAATAATACTAACAGTTTTAACTTCTAACGGGATGAAAAAGCTTCTGGCATTTATTGTATTCCTTGTTTTGGGAATCGTTCTTTTCTCGGGCGCGGTGAGTGCCGTAGGATGGCGCGAAGTATGGGGTGCTATTGAAGGTGTTTGGGGTGGGAAAGGAGTCTTGCTACTTGTTTTAACCCTCTTGATGCTCTTTTTTGGCGCATTGCGCTGGAGAGAAATTTTACGGTACCAGGGGTATAAGGTGCCATTCTCTTCCTTGCTAAAACAATACTTTGGAGGATTTAGTCTCTCTTTTTTCTTCCCCATGGTATTTTTTGGTAATGAGTTATTTCGCTCTTATTTCCTGCGAGAGTTTCATGAAGTTCCGCTTCCGCGCGCTATTGTTTCAGTCGTTATAGAGCGATTTCTTGATGCAACCAGCTACCTTCTTTTTTTGGGGGTTGGGGTTGCATTCCTCCTTATCTCAAGAAATGTCTTTGCGTCATCAACTTTTTTGTGGATTCTACTTGCCGTTGGCCTGCTTATTGCAACGCTCGTTTTTTTCTATTTTAAATCACATAAAAAAGAGAGTATCGTGAGAATGTTTTTCCCACGCCTGAAAGGAAGTAACGGGTTTTTGGAGATGGAGAGGGAAGTCTTTTATTTTTTCCGTCTGCAAAGCAAAGCATTCTGGGAAGGAATATTTCTTTCTTTTGCAAAGGTTTCCTGCGCTTTGCTTCGAACCATTGTCTTGGCAGGCTTGTTGGGAAAGGTTATAGGACTTCTTCCTGCAGTAACCATAACTGGATTTAGTTTTCTTTCTTTGCTCATCCCGATTCCAGGACAATTGGGGGTGCATGAAGTACTGCAAGCTTTAGTGTTTCAGTCCATTGGGCTTGAGGGGCACACAGGGGTAGCTTTTGCATTTTTGGTTCGAGCAGCAGAGCTTGTGGTGGCCCTTGGAGGATTGATTTTGTTTGTGTATCTTGGCATCTCTCTTGCAAAACGTTTGATGCTCAACAAGGCAGTAAATATATTTGAAAAATTCTTGTAAGGCATTTATATATGGAAAATCAAGAATTGATTCGTCTGTTCTCCCAGCTCATATCGCATCTTTTAGTGCAGGGTGCTTCTTTTAAGGCCCAGGCTCTTGTAAAGGCTACAGAAGCTCTAGAGGAACTGGAGGAAGACATAAGGGAGATATATCAAAGAGAGGGGACTTTGGGACTTCAAGGTATCTCTGGGGTAGGAAAGGGCATTGCAGAAAAGATAGAGGAGTATATAGAGACTGGGGATATTAAGGAGCTTGAGGCGTATAAAAAGAAGATGCCAGTAGATATTGAAGAGCTCATGCTCGTTGAAGGAGTTGGTTTAAAAGCAGTAAAAGAGCTATGGCACCACTTAAAAATAAAGAACCTTGTGGATTTGGAAAGAATGGCAAAAGCAGGGAAGGTACAATCACTCCCTCACTTTGGAGCAAAGAAAGAACAAAATATCCTTGAAGGTATTGCACTTCAAAAAGAGTTTCAAGGGAGGAAATTAATTGCAGATGTATACCCTACTTCGCAAAGATATATAGAGGAGCTTAAAGGCTCAGGGGTAGTGCAAAAGGCAGTTCTTGTTGGTTCTTTGCGCCGCATGAAAGAAACTATTGGAGGTATTGATATTTTAGTTACAACAAAACAACCAAAAAAGACCATGGATTTTTTGGCAAGTATAGTTTCCCGCGCAAAAGTACAAAGAAGAGGAGAAGACTATATATCTCTTGTGGATAAGGAAGGTTTTAGTGTGAATATGAAAGTAGCAAGAGAGGAAGTATTTGGAGCTGCTCTTTGGTATTTTACTGGATCAAAGGAGCACAATAAAAGAGTTGAGGATCTAGCAGTAAAGAAGGGACTTCAACTTTCAAAGGGTGGGCTTTTTCAAGGCAAAAAGCTTCTTGCCTGTAAAACAGAGGAGGAGGTGTACCAAGCTCTTGGTATGGAATATCCAGAGCCTGAGTTAAGAGAGGATAGAGGAGAAGTGGAAGCGGCCTTGCAAGGGAGACTCCCTCGCATAATTCCATATGGTTCTTTGAAGGGGGACTTACAAGTGCAGACTAATTGGACTGATGGGAAGCACTCTATTGAAGAAATGGCAAAAGAAGCAAAGAAGCAAGGACTTTTGTATATTGCCATTACCGATCACACAAGAGATCTTGCTATGGTGGGTGGCGCAGATGAGAAAAAGCTTATGGCGCAAATGAAAGAAATAGATAAGGTACAAAAAAAGATACCTGGCATCAAGATTTTAAAGGGAGCTGAGGTAAATATTCGAAAGGATGGGACGCTAGACATTGAGAACAAGATGCTGGCAAAGCTAGATGTAGTGGGAGCCTCCGTGCACTCATTTTTTAAGATGACAAAGAGTGATATGACCAAAAGAATTGTTCGGGCAATGGAAAATCCAAATGTAGATATCCTATTTCATCCAACAGGAAGGCGTCTTCCATCACGCCAAGAATATGATATAGATATGGAGAAGATTATTTTAGTAGCAAAAAAGACTGGAACGATTCTTGAGGCAAATGCTTCTTCTCGCATGGACTTAAAAGATACTAATATTGCAAAGGTGGTGAAAGCTGGAGTTACAATTGCTATTAATAGTGACGCACACAAAAAGAGCCATTTTTCATTTTTGCAATTTGGTATTGGGCAAGCACGGAGAGGATGGGCAGAAAGTGGTGACGTAGTGAATACTCTTTCCTATAAAGAATTATTACCTTCTTTAAAATCATAGTATGCCAAAAGAGCAATCAGCCGGAGCTGTTATATTTCGTATGGAGAATAAAGAACCCTACTTTCTTTTGCTTCATTACCCAACAGAGCCTCGCGTAAAAAAAGAGTATTGGGATTTTCCCAAGGGGCATTTGGAAAAAGGGGAGACAGCAAAGCAAGCTGCGACAAGAGAGATTGGAGAGGAGACAGGGCTTACAGAGATTACTTATTCCCCGGGATTTGAAGAGAACATTCATTACTATTTTCGCGTAGAAGGGAATACCATATCTAAAACTGTAGTATTTTTTCTTGCCAAAACAAAGAAAAAAGAAGTACAGATTTCTTTTGAGCATAAAGGATTTATATGGTTGCCCTTTTTGCAAGCAATAGAGAAGCTGAAGTTTGCTAACGCAAGGAGAATTCTAAGAGCTGCACAGCACTATATAAAAGATGAGGTAAAACAATAAGATAGTCGCCTCACGGCGACCCCGGTGCGATTTTACGGCTTCGCCGGAGCTCCGCCTAAATCGCCCGTCAAAGACAAGCAGTTGTCTTTGACCCTTCTATTGTTTTACCTGCTCTACTAATCTTTGAAATACTGTAGGGTGTTTTTCTCTAAGTTCTGCTAGTATTTTTCGGTCTATAGTAATCTCTTTCTTTTTGAGGAGGGGGATGAATGTGCTATAGGTAAGACCCTGCTCTCGTACCCCACCTGAAATCTTCACTTCCCAAAGTTTTCGAAAATCTCTCTTCTTAGTTTTTCGATCAGTGAATGCATGTTCCCAGGCGTGGCGAAGAGCATCTTTTGCAAGACGGTATTTTTTGCTTCGTCCAAAGCGAAAGCCTTTAGCTTGGCTCAAGACATTCTTTCTTCTTTTATTTGCAGTTGTTCCTCGCTTTACTCGCGCCATGTTATATAGTGACTAGTTTTTTTATCTTTTTTGCGTCTGGCGTGCTCAAGGTTATTAATTTTCTCATCTGACGTCGCTGTTTCCCAGTCCTTTTCACTCGGTAGTGATCTTGTCCTGCAATACGCCTTAAAATCTTTCCACTCTTTGTGAACTTAAAGCGTTTTGTAACGGCTTTTCTTGTTTTAGGCTTTTTTGTTGCCATGCTATTTCTTTGTTATTACCATCGTTAATCCTCGAGGTTCCAGCTTCATGTCTCGTTCTGTTCGAATCGGGATTAAGAGGGTGAGCTCATTTATAAATTTTTGAATCTTCTCTTTAGCATGATCTATAAGTGCTTTTTGTCGTCCCTTAAGCCTGAGATTAATTCGAATATTATCTCCTCTCTTTAAAAACTTTTCTGCTTGTTTTACTCTTGTTTCAAGATCGTGGTCTGAAATATTGAAACTGAGACGAATTTCCTT
Source organism: bacterium (assembly GCA_027624865.1). Taxonomy (GTDB): domain Bacteria; phylum Patescibacteriota; class Minisyncoccia; order Minisyncoccales; family UBA10102; genus 01-FULL-49-22b. Next base: position 30,634 of record JAQBTT010000004.1, on the reverse strand, counting down.
TAAGTCTCCTCCGGTATGTTTTTTTACCTCTCGGTCTTTTTTCCCTTGTTGGTAAAGGTATTTTCCATAATCTGCAATCTTTACTACAGGAGGATCTACCTTCTCGGTTACCTGGATAAGATCCAGGCCAGCTGTTTGTGCTCGCACAAGTGCCTCCGCTAAAGGAATCACACCTGCTTGAGCACCTGTTTCATCAATTAAGCGAACTTCAGTTGCTCGTATTTGTTTGTTTATGTATATTTTTTTTGTCAGATTATTGTGGCAAACTTTTGTAAGGTGTCTTAATCTTTAGGTTAGGATAATTTGGTGTGGAGGTGGAGGGAATGACCCCTCGTCTAGAAGATATTGCATTAGTATTTCTTCAGACATAGCCCCATTGGTTGAAAAAGAGAGTTAAAACGGAGCAAAACCCCTCTTCTTTTTGATTCTGTTTATGTCGCAGGGTTCCCGAATCGCGAAACAATGCCTTGCTCGATGATTGACACCTCTTTTCCTCTATCGAGGTCAAGGGAGAGATGGCCTAAGCTTTATGCGTAGGCAAGGGCCCGTTGTGGACCAAATATGTTGGCATTTATGGTGCCCCAAGTTTTTTTGTGAGTATCTTGGAACCTCAGTCTGCATACTAATGCTCTTTCCCCTATCGAAACAATTCACCCCCGTTTGAGCGCCCTTTGCATTTCTTGCTGGGCCTCTTTTTTTCGCAAGAGTTCTCGTTTATCTCCCTTTCTTTTCCCTCTGGCAATGCCAAAGGAAAGCTTAATCTTGGCTTTGCTAGTATACACCTTTAAGGGCACAAAAGTCAATCCTTCCTGCGCTGCCCTCCCAAATAGGGAACGGAGTTCCTCTTTGTTTAGCAGAAGCTTTCTTGCGCGCTCTGCATCATAACTTGCGGGTGCATTTTGTGGTTGATAGGGAGGAATAGTAGCTCCAAGTAAAAAAAGCTCTGATCCCCGAAAGGATACAAAGGAACCGGCTAGTTGAATTTTTCCTTGGCGGATTGCTTTTACCTCTTGCCCTATCAATACCAAACCCGCCTCAATCGTTTCAAGGATTTGGTAGTCATGGTGTGCTTTTCTGTTTTCTGCGAGTATTGGCATATATGCTATTTTAACTGCTTATTTTACAGTCATATTTATTATAGAGGAAAATATGGTACACCCCGCACCATTTTCTTTCTTTGTTTTTGTCCATGTTTATAGTGTACCTTAGTTTCTTTTCGATGTTTAATCCATTGCAAAGAAGAATGGCGCGGGGTACATTAAAAATAGATTATGATTGTGAAGGAACTGGAAAAGATGGTAAGGAAGGCGCTCAGTGATGACGCGGAGATTGTTTTTGAGCACCCAGAGAATATGGAGTATGGAGACTATTCCACCAATGTCGCCTTAGTTTTGGCAAAACAGCTCGGCAAGAATCCCCGCGAAGTCGCGGAATCTATCGTTTCGAATTTCGATATTCGTGCTTTGGATTTCCTCGAAAAAGTCGAGGTAGCAGGTCCTGGGTTTTTAAATTTCTTTTTAACCAAAAAGTACTTTATAAGAGAAGCAAAAGAGATAGCGGGAAAGAAAGAAAAGTATGGGCGCGGGGAAGGAAAGAAAAAAGTGATGGTGGAGTTTACTGACCCAAATCCATTTAAAGAGTTTCATATTGGGCATTTATATAGCAATGCTGCAGGAGAGAGCATATCAAGACTTCTTGAGTTACAAGGAGCAGAAGTGAAGCGCGTGAACTACCAAGGGGATGTTGGACTGCATGTTGCAAAGGCAATTTGGGGAATGCAGCAATCCTCACACCAGATGCCAGAAGAGAAAGCTTCGCTTTCAAAAAAAGCTCAATTTTTAGGTGCATGCTATGCGTATGGTAATTCAGTGTATGAGCCAGTAGATAAAATCCTTCTTGTCGGCTCTCCAAAAGATAGTAGAGATTCTTGGCAGAAACAAGAAGAGAGTGATGATACAAAAAGAATCAATGAAATTAATACAGCTGTATATGATAAAAGCGATAAAGAAGTTAATCGTTTATATGAGCAAGGCAAAAAATGGAGCCTTGACTATTTTAAACAAATGTATGAGCGTCTTGGAACAAAGTTTGATACCTACTACTTTGAAAGTGACTCTGCAAAGATAGGAAAAAAGATTGTGGAAGAGGGAGTAAAAAAAGGAATCTTTGAGAAAAGCCAAGGAGCAATTATTTTTCCTGGGGAGAAATACGGCTTACATAGCAGAGTATTTATTAACTCCAAGGGATTGCCAACGTATGAGGCAAAGGAACTTGGACTCGCCCCTACAAAGTACAAGGATTTTCAGTATGACCTTTCTTTAATTATCACGGGAAATGAAATCATTGACTACTTCAAGGTACTGCTTGCCGCGCTAAAGGAAATTGATCCAATGCTTAGCGAAAAAACTAAGCATCTTTCACATGGAATGGTGCGCCTGCCAGAAGGAAAGATGTCCAGTCGTAGTGGAAATATTGTGACAGGAGAAGAATTGATTGATGAGGTGAAGCGAAGGGTACGCGACATTATGAAATCCTCAGAAAGTGAGGTGGCAAAAGAGGAACAGGAAAGTGCAGCAGAAACTATTGCAATAGGCGCAATAAAATACTCTTTGCTTCGCGTGAGCCTTGGGAAAGATATTATTTTTGATTTTGAAAAGTCTTTGAGCTTACAAGGAGAGAGTGGTCCCTACCTTCAATATACCTATGTGCGGTGCAAGAGTATTCTTCGCGAAACAGAACCTTTAACTAAGCTAAGCTTAGTAAGTTTTGCTAAGCTTAGCTTAGTTAAAGAGGAGGTAGTTTTGTTGCGGCTACTGTATAGATTCCCTGAAGTAGCGCGAGATAGCGCAAAAAACTTTACCCCCCATATGGTTGCAGGTTTTGTGTTTGATGTAGCTCAAGCATACAATAATTTTTATGCAAAGCATCGTGTATTAAAAGCAGATACTAAAGAGCAAAAGGACTTTCGTCTCTTGCTTACTTCAGCGACAGCTCAGATTATCCAAAACTCTCTTCACCTTTTGGGCATCAAAACTCTAGAGCAAATGTAGGACTGCTTGAAACCGGGTTTCAAGCAGTCCTAGGTGCGATTGAAAAGCACTTGGAAAAGTGGTAGTTTATTTCTATGGAAGCAAATTTTCCCAAGCTGGAAGAACAAATTCTCAAGCGTTGGGAGCGAGATAAAACCTTTGCAAAATCTGTTGCTAAGAGAAAAGGCTCTCCTTCTTTTGTGTTTTATGAAGGCCCACCTGCTGCAAATGGAAGGCCAGGGCTGCACCATATAGCAGCACGATCCTTTAAAGATGTCGTGCTTCGCTATAAAACCATGCGAGGATTTTTTGTCCCCAGAAAAGCTGGGTGGGATACTCATGGTCTTCCTGTGGAGCTTGAAGTAGAGAAGCAGCTGGGACTCAAGTCCAAAAAAGATATTGAAGAATATGGTATTGAAAAATTTAATGAGGAGTGCCGAAAATCAGTATGGAAATACAAAAAGGAGTGGGAGGATCTTACAGATAGAGCGGGGGTATGGCTGGATATGGATGATGCATACATCACGTATGAAACTCCATACATTGAAACTCTTTGGCATATTATCAAAACATGGTGGGAGAAGGGGCTCTTGTATAAAGACTATAAGGTGGTACCTTTTTGCACGCGGTGTGGGACTTCTCTTTCTTCCCATGAACTTGCTCAAGGGTACAAAACGGTAAAAGATCTTTCGGTGTATGCTAAATTCAAGATACCGCCAGAAAGTTTAAAGAAAATACTAAATACAAAATACAAAATACTAGATACTTATTTTTTGGCCTGGACCACCACTCCTTGGACTCTGCCTGGAAACGTTGCGCTGGCAGTTGGCGCGAGTATTCCCTATGTCTTAGTGAAAAAAGAAAAGCAATACTATATTGTAGCAAAAAGCCTTGCAAAAAAAGTACTTGGAGAATATAGCGTGGTAAAAACCTTTCTTGGAAAAGATCTTGTAGGGATAAAGTATGAACCTCTATTTCGTTTTGGAAAGCCACAAGAGGGAAAAAAGATATGGGAAGTTGTCACAGCAGATTTTGTTTCAACAGAGGACGGAACAGGTATTGTGCATACTGCGGTTGCGTATGGAGCAGAAGACTTTGAGCTTGGGAAAAAGGAGAATCTTGCCATGCTACATTTAGTGGATGAACAAGGAAAGTTTACAAAAGAGGCAGCACCATATGTAGGAAAGTTTGTGAAAGATGCTAATCCTTTGATTGTGGCTGATTTAAAAAAGGCAGGGCTTTTGCTGAAAGAAGAGCTGTATGAACATGAGTACCCTTTTTGCTGGAGATGCTCTACCCCTCTTTTATACTATGCAAAGGAAAGCTGGTTTATCTCAATGCAGAAAGTAAAAAAACAGCTATTGGCAAATAATCGAAAGGTAAATTGGATTCCTGGGCATTTAAAAGAGGGAAGAATGGGAGAATGGTTAAAGGAAGTGAAGGATTGGGCATTTTCGCGGGAACGGTACTGGGGAACTCCCTTGCCCATTTGGGAGTGCAATAAATGTGAGGAAAAAGATGTTGTTGGCTCTGTGAAAGAACTGCTTGGAAAAAAGCTTTTGCGTAACCCATATAAAGGGAAAAAGGAGATTGACGTACATAGGCCTTTTATAGATGAGGTAGAGTTTTCTTGCATAAAGTGTAAAGGAACAATGAAACGAGTAAAAGATGTGGTTGATGTTTGGTATGATTCTGGAGCCATGCCTTTTGCGCAAAATCATTGGATGGGGGAAAAGAAGGTACAAGAGTTTCCTGCAGATTATATTGTGGAAGGCATAGACCAAACACGAGGATGGTTCTACACCTTGCTTGCCGTATCCACGCTTTTGGGGAAGGGGGCTCCTTTTAAAAATGTTATCTCCCTTGGGCATGTGTTAGATGAGAAGGGGTTGAAGATGTCCAAGTCCAAAGGGAATGTGGTAAGTCCATGGGATATGGCAGATAAGTATGGCATGGATGCGGTACGTTGGTATTTTTATACTCTCAATCATCCTTGGGATCCAAAGCTGTTTTCTGAAAAAGATTTACAGCAAACCTTGAGGAAGTTTATGTTAACGCTTTGGAACTCTTTGGTATTTTATGAAACCTATGCTCCAAAGCTTCTGCCTAAGCTTAGCTTAGGAGCTCCTAAGCTAAGCTTAGGCAGGAATGTGCTAGATCAGTGGATTGTATCTCGCTTGAACACGACAGCATCAAATATGACAAAAAGCATGGATACCTATGACATTACGGGAGCTGCCCGCGCCCTTGAATCCTTTGTGGTTGATGATCTTTCTTTATGGTATATTCGCAGATCCCGAAACAGGTTCCAAAATCCACAAAGCAAGAAAGAGCTGCATGAAGCAGTCTCAACTCTTGGTTCCGTGCTTTCCCAAACAAGTATGCTCGCCGCCCCCTTTATTCCTTTCTTGGCAGAGCATATCTTTGAAAAGACAAATGGGAAAGGAAGCCCTCACTACTCAAAAATGAGTGTGGGGGCTCGCCCCCACACTAGTCCATTAGTTGTGGGGGGGAGTGTACACCTTGCAGATTGGCCAAAGGCGGAAAAGAAAAGACAAAACGCAAGGCTGGAAAAACAAATGGAGCAAGTAAGAAGTACTGCAAGCAAAGGGTTGGCTCTGCGAGCAAAGGAAGGGATAAAGGTGCGCCAGCCTTTAGCAAAACTTACCATTAAGGAAAAACTTGGAGAAGAAGTTTTGCCGTTACTTCAAGATGAATTGAACGTAAAGGAAGTTGTCATGGACGTTACAGCAAAGGAAGATGTGCAACTTGACACTACACTTACTCCAGCACTCAAAGAAGAGGGAACGCTTCGGGAGTTACTTCGCTATGTGCAGGGGATGAGAAAAGATGCAGGATATAAGCCAGAGCATCGGGTGCTTTTGCGCTATACTGGAGAAGCTGGCGCAAAGAATCTGTTTTTGCGTCATAAAGAGACCATTGTAAAGATTGGAGGCATTAAAGATCTTCTAGAGGGCGCGCGACCAAAACAAGTGTTTGATGTTGAGCGGGAAATCGTCTTAGATGGTAAGAAACTTTGGCTTGGGATGCGTAAGTTATAGCATTATGGATACTCAAATTCGTATTATTAAAGAACCCATCGCAATAGGAGAACTTAAAATCATTGCAGAGGAGGGCTTTGGTCACTTAGTGAAAGTCGTTGTTGATGTTCAGCAAAATATTATGGCGATAGGTGGAGAACTTCATGCAGATGAAGAGGTAATGCTTATGGAGCAGGAAGGATCAAAGCGTGAGAATACTTGGGGGATTAACCTTTTGCCTGGTGAAATTGGCGATGCCTTCATCCAGTTTGATTCCATGATTAATTTAAAGCCATCCTTTGGGAATCGTTCGCGTGGTGTTGAAAATGAAGAGATTCAAAAGAAGATTAAAGTCTTGGTAAAGAAATTGATTCAGGAATGAATATTGTATTTCACAAGGAACTGGCGAAAGGAAGGTGGCGTACATTTTCTTTAATGAATCAGCTGGGAAATATTGGGAGCGAGGTCGGGAGGGTTGCCTTATTGCAGGGGAAGGATGAAAGGCAATTTGTATACGCAGTTGAACGCGCGCTTGAACTCTTTGATATGACGCTTGCAGATATTCGCTGGAGAGGGCGCCTGAGAGAAATTGCAAGAGCAAGGGAGCTTTTTTGCGCAGCAGTTCTGGGGAGTAAGGAGTACGCCACCACCTTAAAAGACCTAGATCAATATTTTCTTTCTTTTGCCTTTGCAGCTCGAAAGGACCTTGCATAAAACCTATGGCATTTCATTATAAGACGCAAGGTATTATACTTAAAAGGCACGATCAGGGTGAGGCGAATCGAATCTTTACGGTCTTTTGCAAAGAATATGGAAAGCTTTCTATGTTTGCAATGTCAGAGCGTAAGATAACCTCAAAATTGAGAGGTGGGCTAGAACTATTTTCTCTCTCATATTTGGAGTTTGTGCAGGGGAGAAACAAAAAGCTCCTGGTGGAAGCAATTCCACTTGTGCAGTACCCTGTTTCTTTGCAGGATATTTCTTCTCTACGCTCGGCCCTTAAGATTGCAGAACTTATTAATCAGCACATGGGAGAGCAAGAAAAGGATGAGAGGGTGTGGGATTTACTTGTACAATCTTTTGGTGAACTTCAAGAAGGGGATGTTCCAGAAAAAGCATATCAATCATTTGTCCCCAAGTTTATGACCTTGGCAGGATATGGGGAAGAAGCCGGGGTATGAGCCCCGTACTGAAAATTAGACTGTGCTATTTCTCGCCAAAATACAATATTTAGCTTATTATAAAATCGTCAAACTAAACACTAATAATATTTCAATGGTCGCACGTCATCAAGAGAAATCTAATTTCTAGTACGGGGTGAGAATTTCTAAATTCAAATTATTTATTATCTTTAGCGCACTTCTTGTAGGAGTAGGTGGGTTTTGGTTATGGCAGAAAAATAGCTATTCAAAGGAAATCTTAAAAGTGGAGATTATAGCTCCTGCACAAGTAACAATGGGAGAGGAGATTACCTATACTGTGAAATATAAAAATAATGGAGATGTGCGTTTAGAAAAGCCTGTTTTAATCTTTGAGTATCCAGCAGGATCTGTCCCAACAGAAGGGGAAGACACTAGGATAACACAGTCCTTAGACGATATTTATCCAGGACAGGAAAGAAACTTCTTGTTTGCAGCTCGTCTTTTTGGCAAAGAGGGAGAAATAAGAGAAGCAAAGGCACTCTTGCAATATACCCCAAGGAACCTCAATGCTCAGTTTGAATCTGAGAGTAGCGTTACCACTCTTATTTCGCATGTTCCTTTGACTCTTGAATTAGACACGCCATCTGGTATAGAAGCTGGCCAAGAGTTTTCTTTTGCCCTAAACTATTTTTCCAATTCAGAATACCCCTTATCTGATTTGAGAATTAAGATAGAGTATCCTGAAGGATTTTCTTTTACAAAAGCTACTCCTTCTCCTATTGGTGAATCAGAATGGAATGTTGGTTTGTTAAATAGAGCGCAGGGAGGTCGCATCGCTATCACGGGTTCTTTAAAGGGAGAGGTGCAGGAAGCTAAGATTTTTAAGGTAACGTTAGGAACCTGGAAAGAGGGGAAGTTTACTTTGCTTCGTGAAGCGATTAAAGGGATTGAAATTACTAGAACTCGTTTGCTGATTTCACGAGAGATTAATGGCTCTGTAGACTTTATTGCATCACCAGGAGATAGTCTTCACTATGTTATTTCTTTCAAGAATGTTTCAGAAAAGACGTTAGAAAATTTATTCTTAGTAGTTTCTTTGGAAGGACGACCTTTTGACCTTGAAACGGTGAAATCAGATTCTGGAGTTTTTCAAAAAGGAGATAACTCTATTATCTTTGAGTCAAAGAATGTCTCGAGACTTAGATTTTTAGGGAAAGGGGAGGAAGGGAAGGTAGAGTTTTGGGTGAACGTAAAAGAAGAGTGGGAAACCTTTAGTGAACAAGATAAGAGTTTTGCTATGCGAGATCGCATCATTCTTTCTGATGTTACCGAAGAGTTTGAAGTTAGGGTGAATTCAAAGTTAGGAATTGACCAGGCAGTCTATTTTGAAGATGAGGTGTTTGGGAATCAAGGTCCCTTGCCTCCTCAGGTTGGATTTCCCACAACATACACGGTAGTGTGGCAGGCAATGAATTTATACAACGATGTACAAAACACAAAAGTGAAAGCAATCCTTCCAGTAGGAGTAAGCTTAACTGGAAGTGTGTTTCCAGCAGGTGTCCCTGTAACATTTGATCAGGCTTCACGTGAAGTGGTATGGGAGGTAGGAGACTTGTCTGCTGGCACTGGGGTCTCCATTACAGCTCCTTCTGTGGCCTTTCAAGTGCGCCTTACTCCACTTGCAGTGCAGCAGGGAAGCGCCGCGCAGGTTATAGGGGAAGCAAGAATTCAGGCAGATGATTTGTTCACGGAGCGTTCTTTGTCTGCGACAGACTCTTTTGTTGATACTACGCTTCCAGATGATAATTCTGTTACAATCTTGATGGGAACTGTACAGTAGTTATGTGTACTATACTATGTAAGACAGAAAAAGTTTTCTTAGGAGGACATCATCTTACATTGCGAAGTCCTCAGATTAGAGACGCACGCTCAATGGTAAAATTGGTTAATAGTTTCGTTCAAGAAGACGCGCCAATCCTGATAAATAAAAAACTTACCTTAAAAGAGGAGCAATTGTGGTTGAAAAGCATTATTAAAGGCATAAAGAAATTAAAGTTTTAACCTTGGGGGTTTTGCCAGAAAATATCATTGCAAAAAATATGTACAAAAAGCTTGGGTTCAAGACTGTTGCAAAATTACCTGGCCGTATCTTCTATAAAGGGAAGTACACAGATGAGCATGTAATGGATTACCCAATTAGCTCCTAGCGCGTGAGGGGAGACGAGAGATTTAAGGGTGCCTTTTAAGGCACCTTTGAATTTAAAGGCAAATTTGCTAAAGTAGAGGTCATGGAAGACTTAATGCAAAAAGTTATATCTTTAGCAAAGCGAAGAGGTTTTATCTTCCCTGGTTCTGAAATCTATGGGGGTCTTGCAAATTCATTTGATTACGGTCCTTTGGGAGTTGAATTAAAAAATAACATTAAGCAAGAGTGGTGGAAGCGCTTTGTACAAAAGCGTTCTGATGTTGTTGGTATTGATGCCGCTCTCATTATGAATACAAAGGCGTGGGAAGCAAGTGGGCATCTTGAGAATTTTTCAGATCCACTAGTTGAATGTAAAAAGTGTCATGCTCGGCTTCGAGAAGACCAAATACAAGATAGCAAGTGCCCTAGTTGCAAGGGGAAGGAGTTCACTAAGCCCAAAAACTTCAACCTCATGCTTAAGACATTTTTGGGCCCAGTCGAGGATGCTGCAAATACGGTATATTTTCGTCCAGAAACGGCGCAATCAATGTTTGTAGATTTTAAGAATATTTTAGATACGAGCCGTCAAAGTATCCCATTTGGTATTGCGCAAGTAGGAAAAGCATTTCGAAATGAGATTACTCCAGGAAACTTTATCTTTCGTATGCGTGAGTTTGAGCAAATGGAAATTGAATATTTTGTGAAGGAAGAAGAGTGGGAAAAGTATTTTGATGAGTGGCTAGGTGAAATGAAGCAGTGGTTACGTGACCTTGGAGTTTCAGAAAAGAAACTTCACTATGTTGATATTCCCGACGGAGAGCGAGCTCACTATTCAAAGCGAACAGTAGATATTGAATATGATTATCCTTTTGGGCAAAAGGAACTGTATGGCTTGGCATACCGTGGAGATTTTGACTTGAAAAATCATATGGAGGCAAGCGGGCAGGACCTGCAATACACAGATCCAAAAACCAATGAGAAATTTCTCCCTCATGTGATTGAACCAACATGGGGAGTAGATAGGTCTGTATTGGTAGCTATGTTAGAGGCTTACCATGAAGAAGAAGCGCCCACCGCAGAGGAAGGGGAAAGCGCAATGCGAGTTGTAATGAAGTTTCCTTTCTGGATAGCCCCCGTGAAGGTTGCGGTTCTTCCACTGGTTAAGAACAAGTCAGAGGTAGTTTTGAAGGCAAAGGAGGTCTTTGGCTTGCTGAAAGAACGTTTTGCTTGTCAGTATGACGAGACAGGAGCAATAGGGAGAAGGTACCGCAGGCAAGATGAAATAGGAACCTGCTTTTGCGTAACCATTGATTTTGATACTTTAGATGATAATGCCGTAACATTAAGAAATAGAGATACCATGGCGCAAGAGCGAGTTCCCTTGGATTCTCTTGCGTCAACTATTCAAGAACGATTGTATGATAAAAACAACTAAATTAAAGAGCGGACTTCGGGTTCTTACCATTCCTCAGCAGAATACAAGAACGGTAACGGTATTGGTATTGGTGGGGACTGGTTCAAAATACGAGGAGAAAAGAATAAATGGGGTGTCCCATTTTTTGGAGCATATGTTTTTTAAGGGGACAAAAGAACGTTCTACCCCTTTTAAAATCGCAGGTCCCATTGAAAATGTTGGAGGGATGTTTAATGCTTTTACATCTCAAGATGTTACTGGATACTATATTAAAGTTGACGCCACGCATCTTAATTTGGCATTGGAAATTGTTGCAGATATCTTTTTGAACTCTTTGCTTATGCAAAAAGAAATTACGAAAGAGAAGGGGGTGATAGTAGAAGAGATTAATATGAGGAGAGATGCCCCTATGATTCATACAGCAGATCTTCTAGAACAGTTTTTGTATGGGGATCAGCCAGCAGGATGGGATATTGCAGGGACAAAGGAAACAGTCAAGAACCTTACGCGAGATGATATTCTCTCCTATGTTACAAGTCAGTATGTCGCAGAAAATACGGTGGTATGCGTGGCAGGAAACATAAAAGAAGAAAAAGTGAGGAAGACAGTAGGAAAGCTCTTTTCTCCTATTTCTCAAAAGAGTTTTAAGAATAAAATTGCAGTAACAGAAATGCAAGAAAAGCCTAAGGTACTTTTGGAGTATCGGGCAACCGACCAGACTCACGTTGCATTTGCAGCGCGCGGGGTGAATCTTTCCCATAAAGATAGATTTACTCAAGAGATTATCGCTGCAATTTTGGGAGGGGGAATGAGTTCTCGTTTGTTTTTGGAGGTTCGAGAAAAGCTTGGGCTCGCATACTACATCTCAACCTCTTGTGAGGAAAATCCTGATACTGGTTTTCTTGCAACCTTTGCTGGGGTGAAAAATGAGAATGCAAAAAAAGCTGTAGCGGTTATTGTTAAAGAGTATAGGAAGCTAACATCTGTTAAAGTTTCTGCTCTGGAGCTCCGTAACGCAAAGGATCGTATCAAGGGAAGAATGGCGCTCTCTTTGGAATCCTCAGATGCCAAAGCCGAGTTCTATGGCGTGCAAGAGATTTTAGAGAACAAGTTTTCCACTCCAGAGGAGCTTTATGGTAGGATAGAGAAAGTGAGAATTGCAGATATTCAGAGAGTGGCAAAGAATATGTTTACTCCTGCAAACTTAAATCTTGTGGTAGTGGGGCCATTCAAAGATACACAAACATTTCAAAAACTTCTTATATGAGTGAACAATCAAGACTATTGGATATTTCTTGGTCCACAATTGTAAAGATTGCAGTGGCTGGTCTTGTGATATATATACTATTTTTGACCAAGGATATTATGGTATGGGTGCTTTTTGGGTTGATCATCTCTATCCTCTTTGACCCTGCCATTGATTTTTTGCAACGATTTCATATCCCTCGAGTTTTAGCAGCCATTGGCATGTACTCCACTGTCTTTGGAGTGTTAACGCTTATCCTCTGGAGTATGGCGCCGTTCTTTGTAAGTGAGATTCATCGGTTTTCTCAACTCTTTCCCCAATACTTTGAAACGCTATCTCCGGTTTTCCAAGGACTTGGGATTGCAGCATTTAGTGATGTTCAAACCTTTTTTGATTCTTTAAGCTTGGGAGTAGAGAAGATTGCAGGGAGTATTTTCTCTGCTTTGTTTGTGGTATTTGGAGGAATCTTTTCCACCATATTTGTCCTCTCCATTGCTATATTCCTTTCTATTGAAGAAAAGTCTATTGAGAAAACCATAGGCCTTTTATTCCCAAAGAAGTATGAGACATTTGCATTGGACTTATGGTCACGCTCTCAGCGTAAGGTTTCAGGTTGGTTTGCCTCGCGGCTTATCACCTCTATCTTTGTTGGTGTCGCAACCTACCTTACCTTGTTCCTCTTTAATGTGCAGTATCCATTTTCCCTTGGACTGCTAGCAACCATCTTAAACTTTATCCCTATCATTGGGCCCTTGGTAACGGGACTTCTCCTGTTTACTGTTGTTGCTCTAGATTCTACACTTAAGGCAATCTTTATCCTTCTTGCCTTTACACTTATCCAGCAGATTGAAGGAAACATCTTAACTCCTATTTTAACTAGGAAATTCTTGGGTATTCCTCCTGCTTTGGTGCTGATAGCATTGGCTGTGGGAATGCAGCTTTGGGGGATTATGGGAGCTATTTTGGCAATTCCTCTATCAGGTATTATATTTGAATTCTTGCGAGATTTTCTCAAGAAGCGCAAAGAAGAAAATTCTGTCATCGTCTAAGCCAGTATTCCTGCCTAAGCTAAGCTTAGGAGCTCCTAAGCTTAGCTTAGGCAGGACTATGGGAACTTTCTACATTGTTGCTACTCCCATTGGGAATTTTGGGGATATAACGATAAGAGCTCTTGGAACCCTAAAAGAGGTTGATTTTGTTTTAGCAGAAGATACAAGAGTTACAAAAAAGCTAATGGTGCATTATGAGATTCGGGCTCCCTTGATAAGTTACCATCAGCACAGCAAAGGGAGCGTAATGGAAAAAGCCCTTCAGCTTCTTTCCGAAGGGAAGAACCTTGCTTTAGTGACGGATGCTGGAACCCCAGGTGTTTGCGATCCAGGAAATGAACTTGTTGCCTTTCTTTTAAAAAATAATCCAGAGATGGAGATTGTTCCTGTGCCAGGAGCTTCAGCTGCAGTCACTCTTTTGAGCATTGCAGGTATTCCAACAGATAAGTTTTTGTTTTTAGGATATCCTCCGCACAAGAAAGGAAGAGAGAAGTTCTTTGCAGAAGTAGTAGGAAGTAAGCATCCTACCTTGTTTTATGAATCTCCTCATAGGATCATGAAAAGCTTACATGAGTTGGAAGAATTGGCTCCTAGTCTCTTGTTGGTTGTGGGAAGAGAGCTTACCAAAAAGTTTGAGACGGTTTATCGGGGGAGCATTAAAGAAGTGCAAAAGAAGCTGGAAGGAAAGTTTGCAAAAGGAGAATTTGTCGTACTTGTGCAGCGAGATTGACAATCAGATTTATTCGTGTAAAAAATAAGAAAAGAATCAACTGGTTAGTAAGGAGAACAGAGTGTCAGTAGAAGAAGCTGAGCAAGTATTCCAAGATGGCCTCCCTGTTATATACAGGAGGTTGGGAAGTGTCTATCAAGGAACAATTAGAACTATTGCTCCGCGTAGTTCATTCCAATTTCAATTTGTAGGGGAGAGTGGCAGAGAGACTTTAGTAAACTTCGTAAACGCAAAATCTTTGTCATTTCCGTCCTAACAATGGAATAAGGGGGTTAGAAAAATGGGAAAGAGAATTCTTTCTCTTGAGCAGATTCGGTACGCCATGCGTACAGGACGAATGGTCAGATTTGTACTTTGGTCGTCAGGGTATCCCTACGAAGGCAAGATTACCGGGGAACTCTATGCGTTTCAAAATCCTGAAGATAAGGTATGTACCCCAGTTTTTTGCTTCGAAGGGAAGCGGCTTGGGGAAATCAGGATCGGCGGGACTTTTCCTATTATAGCAGGACAAGTGTTTGTCGACATTCTGGATCCGCAAGATACTCTCTGGCGTGTCAGGCAAGTTTGGCGACAATCAAAAGCCCTTCTTTTGAGGGCACGACTTATAGGTCTGGGGACAAATTGAAGTCTCCAGACCTTTTTTATTGGAAAAGGGAAGGAATATATGCTACAAGAACATCATGGCAAAGTTTTATATCACAACTGCAATACCGTATGTAAACTCGGTTCCCCACGCGGGGCATCTGTTGGAGTTTGTACAAACAGATGTCATAGCGCGCTCTCACCGCCTGAAAGGCGAGGAGGTTTTGCTGTTGTCTGGCGGAGATGAGAACGCCTTAAAAAACGTGCAGGCAGCAGAGCAGGCCGGAATTCCCGTACAAGAGTTTGTTGATAGAAACGCACAGCTTTTTTTGGACTTGGCAAAAAATCTCAATGTGCAATTTGACGTGTTTCAAAAAGGTAGCAGCCCGGAACATCATCTTTCCATCCAGAAGTTTTGGGAGCTTTGCGATAAAGCAGGAGACATTTACAAAAAGTCTTACGAGGGTCTCTATTGCGTAGGATGTGAAACTTTTTATACCCCAGACGAGCTGAACGAAAACCAGGAGTGTTTTGAACACCCAGGAAGAAAGCTGGAAACAGTTGCGGAGGAGAACTACTTTTTTAAACTTTCAAAGTATCAAGAAAAGCTTGTTGGGTTGATAGAGAAAGATGAACTGCGTATTGTGCCTATAACAAGGAAGAATGAGGTGTTGGCTTTTTTAAAGAACTCATTGCAAGACATTAGCATTTCTCGTACGAATGAGCGGGCAAAGAACTGGGGTGTTTCTGTTCCCGGGGATAATAGCCAAAAAATTTACGTCTGGCTGGAAGCACTCAATATATACCAATCAGGAGTGGGTTTTGGGCTTGATGAGGAAAAGTACAAGAAGTGGTGGCCAGCAGATGTGCATGTCATTGGAAAAGGGATTACTCGCTTTCACGCTGTGTATTGGCCTGCCTTTCTTTTGTCTGCAGGCTTGCCTTTGCCTAAAACACTATTTGTTCATGGCTATCTGACAATAGACGGACAAAAGATGTCAAAAACCCTTGGCAATGTTATTGACCCTTTTGAGTTGGTGAAAAAGTATGGCGTTGACGCTGTGCGCTACTTTTTCTTGCGCGAGATTCCTTCTACAGGAGACGGGGACTTTAGCTATGAGAAGTTTGAAACAAGGTACAACGCAGACCTTGCAAGCGGTTTGGGTAATCTTGTTTCGCGGGTAGTAACCATGGCGCAGAATTCTGCTAATACTTCGCTACTACGTAGCAGTGGAGTTTCGGCGAATAATTTGGAAATTCAGCATATAATTGAGAGTGTAAACAAGGAGTGCGCTGAGGCACTGGAAGAATTTCGGTTTAACGAAGCGCTCGAAAGTATTTGGCGCCTGATTCAGTTTTGCGACAGGTATATTGAGCAAAAGCGTCCCTGGGAAGAATCTGCAGAGCAACGAGAAGTGATAGAGGATTTGCTTTTTGCTCTTTCCCATATCGCGAAACTCCTGCAGCCCTTTCTCCCAGAAACTGCAGAGAAAATTACAGAGCAACTCAAAGAGGGAAAAGGCGAATCCCTCTTTCCCCGCCTTCGCCAAGTCTGACTTGGCTACGGCGGGCAAGGCCCGCATAGAAACTTAGGCAGGCCAAGTTTGCCACAAGGGGTTGACAGGATTCTCTGAGTTTGTTATATTTTAGCCACAATGACAAAGCAAGCTTCTACATATTTCTTTTACTTTATGTTTATCAACCCAGCGAAGAGCTTGGAGAGTTTGTAGTATAAGATACTTTTGACTTCATTCCAGCCCTTCGCAAGAGGGCTGGTTTTTTTGTGTAGATGTTTTTTGATGAAGATTCCCAAAAGTTTTTTGGAGATCCTCACCAGAGAAAATCGAAGTAATCTTCAATTCTCTGGGTAGCAATTTAACAAATGAATAAGGGGTTTTATGCCAGAAGAGCTTCATGACCAAAACATTCATAGCTTGGTACCGCTTGATCCGCCTCAAGTGTATCTTGAGAGGTCCCCTGTCACTAAAGGAATAAGGGAGGATGTCATAGGGTGGCGACAGCAAATCAAGACGATTCTATCTGGGGGCGATACGCGACTACTTGTAATCGTGGGACCTTGTTCCATTCACGACGAGAAGGCTGGGCTTGAGTATGCGCGACGTCTTGTTGCGCTTAGCCATGAGTTGCAAGAGCGTTTGTTTATCGTAATGCGCGTCTATTTTGAAAAGCCGCGCACCACCGTTGGGTGGAAAGGACTTATCAATGAGCCCAATCTGGATGGAGTCATGAATCCTTCTGAGGGTTTAGGGCGTGCACGTCAATTTCTTTTGGAGGTTGCGCGTCTTGGTCTTCCATCTGGAACCGAGTGGTTAGATCCTATCACTCCTCAGTACCTTGCCGATTTAGTGTCGTGGGGAGCTATTGGAGCAAGAACCACAGAGAGTCAGACTCATCGTGAACTGGCATCTGGACTTTCCATGCCTGTGGGGTTTAAAAATGGTACTGGAGGAACAAAGCACAGTATTCAAATTGGTGTTAATGGTATGATTGCTGCCAGTAATCCTCACGTCTTTTTGGGCATGGACGTTGAGGGTAGAGTTGCACAAACTCATACTAAGGGGAATTTGGGAGTCCATCTCATTCTTCGGGGAGGTGAACAGGGACCAAACTATGGCAGTGACTCTGTTGCTAGTGCGTGTGAAATGCTGGCAAAGGCAAAATTTCCAGAGCGCCTTCTTATAGATTGTTCTCACGACAATAGTGGGAAGGATCACAGCAGGCAACCTGCAGTATTCCGCAGCGCTTTGGAGCAGCGTTCTCGTGGGGTAGTAGGCATGATGATTGAGAGTCATCTGTCTGAGGGTAATCAATCCTTGAAGGAGGGACCGGAAAATCTTCGCTATGGAGTTTCTATTACCGATGCTTGCATCGGATGGGAGCAGACTGCAGAGCTTTTAAGGCAAGTCTAGTATCTAAAGTTGCAGGAGGAAAAGTGATGGCAGTTCTTTTCGTCATAAACGATGGTCCAGTTAATAGCTTTTTTGGTAGCACGCCTCCACGTAGGGTAATTGTGTGCAAAGATCTAGAAGAGGCAATCGCTACTCTTCTCAATCGTGCGTGTAAATATGTTTTAGCACGAACGGATTTATTGGAATCTTTACCCGATGGTGTAGAGATCCGCACTTCACGGGGAGCATATAGCCTACTTCAAAGGAGGGGACAGATAACCAGAAGCGATCGTTGTAGGGAAAGGGTTCGTAGATCTGGCATGAGATCTTGGGACTCCTGGGCTGGTTTCTGAGAATCTAGCTGGGTAAATCATAGGGGGATAAAGGGGAAGGATGTAATGTCGTTTAGGCAAATATGCATCCTTCCTCCTTTTATTTGTATAGAGATGCTTGACAGAAGGCTTGGGTTTTTATATATTAAGTAAAGTAAAATTATGAATACTTTTGGCTTGCGAAAATTGTTGGTTATTATTTCAGCCTTAAAGCAGGTTGGGAGTTTTCGCATATTGAAACTGGTATAAGACAGTAAAGCCAAAAGCAAATATGTGAAACCTCCCAAGGTCGGGAGGTTTCTTCTTTTGTGGCTTGAAAAATGGAGTATTTCTATTTTTCAGGCCGCAAACCAAAATTAGGGGTCTGACAGGAGAGAGATGCGCACCAAACAAGATGACGAACTTACCATTTCTCCGGAGGAGCAACGGCAGATTGAAGACGCCGTGGTGCTTCTGGGAAGGGTAAATGTGCCAAGCGAGTGCTTGATGCGCTGGCTCAAAGGTACACCCGAAAGTACAGGGGAAGAAAGGATTAAAGCTGCGGGCGCAGAAATTCGTAAATTGATTTCTCCGCCCGCGGATGTTCCGGACTGGGTGTTGGTAAAAGCTGCTGACCTACACCTAAAGCAAGCATCGTAGTCAAAAAGGGGATGTTGCCCCCCCTATTCAACAAGGGCCTCGCTGTGTTCAAAGCGGGGCCCCTTTTCTTTTTTCTGTAATATATCTAGTATGTGGATATGTATATAGATACCCATGGTCATGTAAGCTTCAATGCCTTTAAGCATGATGCAGATAAAGTATTGGAGCGCACACTCAAAGAAGATACTTGGGTTATAATGCCTGGTACCCAGTATGCAGCCTCAAAGCGAGCTGTGGAGCTTGCGGAGCAATACGAAAAAGGAGTGTATGCTGCTATTGGTCTGCACCCCATTCATCTCTCAGAAAAGCGCAGAGTTGATGTGCAAGAGGTACAATCAGAGAATGTAAAAGAAGAAGAATGGATGACCTTTGAAACGAATGAAGAGGAATTTTCGTATGCAAAATACAAAGCCCTCGCGCAAGGGCCGTTGCTTCCCCTGGGGAAGCAACGGCCCAGCAAGGTGGTTGCCGTAGGGGAATGTGGGCTAGATTATTACTATGAGTCAAAGAGTAAAGAGAAAAGGCAAGCGGAGCGAATGAAACAAAAAAGCACCTTAGCGCAACACATAAAGCTTGCCAAGGAGTTAGATTTACCAATTATTCTTCATTGCCGTAAGGCGCATGAGGACTTACTAGAGTTTTTAAAACCTCATAAGGGAAAATTGAAAGGAGTAGTGCATTGCTATACAGGAGACTTAAAGCAAGCAGAGCAGTTTTATAATCTTGGACTTTCTTTTGGCTTTAATGGCCTTATACTAAAAGATGTTCCTGCGCTCCCCAATCCAGAGGATATTATTGAATCACTGCCGTTGGATAGAATTGTTTTGGAAACTGATTCTCCTTACCTTGCGCCACCTGAAGCAAAAACAGAGAGAAATGAACCTTTGTTTATACGGTATGTAGCAGAGGAAATAGCTCGCATCAAAAATATCTCCATAGAAGAAGTTGCTTCTACTACAACCGCAAACGCTAAATCTCTCTTTAGTTTGTAACTCGCTCGGAGCGAGTTATTCACACCTCGCTCCGAGCGAGGATTAAATGGAGTAGGAGGTACCTTTCTTTTTTACGAGTCCATCTTTTGTGAGCGCAAGAAGAATCTCTTTTGATTTGTAAGGACTCTTTACTTTTGTAAGTAATTTCTCAATTTTATTTATAGTTGCAGTTTGTTTTGGCTCCTGTAAAAGAAAGTGGAGTACTTGAGCGCGAAATGAACGAAAAGAGTTTGTGAATTTACTTTGTTTTTTGTAGTGTTGGCTCTGCTTATTTATCCTCTTATCTTTTAAAGCTACAGCGCCATAATCAAGAAGGGCATAGTGCCATTCTCGTGGAGTAATGATTGGTTGTATCAATACCGTACCATGGTTTGGTAATGATATAAGTGCTTTTTGAGCTATTGCCAGAATTTCTTTGTCTGAAACTTTTTTGCTTGTTTGTCCTGAGCTTGTTGAAGGAGGAAAAAAGAAATAAAGATAGACTCTTCTTATATTCGTGTCGAGGAAAGCTTCCTGATGTCCAAAAGCAAAGCATGCAACAGCTCCTGCGGTATATGGACCAATACCAGGAAGCTTTGTAAGAAGCGTGGGTTCTTTTGGGAACTTCCCTTGGTAGTTCCGCGCTATTATTTGCGCAGTCTTTTTTAAAGAGAGAGCGCGTTTCCAATACCCAAGACCTGCCCACACAAAAAGAAGTTTTTTATCTGACGCCCTTGCAAGTGATTGTAAGGTTGGAAACTCTTTTAAAAATTCTTTGTATTTTAAAAGAACCCTTGCAACTTGAGTTTGTTGCAACATAACTTCAGACACCAAGATTTTATAGGGATCGTGAGTATTGCGCCAAGGCATATCTCTTCTATTTTCCATACTCCAATTTAGGATAAGTTTTTGGAATTTTGGTATGGTCATATCCTTATTATATCCTCATTTTGTAATGAAATTAAGCTAGATGGACAAATAGGGGTAAATTGGCTACAATCTGTGTATTATGGAGCGCTACGATCATCAAAAAATAGACCCTCCTTCGCATAAAGCTACGGAGGGCAGGGGCAAAATGGATAGATATAACCATCAACAGATAGAAAAGAAGTGGCGCACTAAATGGGAACGTCAGAAGACTTGGAAGGTTGATTTGGCCAAGGCCAAAAAGCCTTACTATAACTTAATGATGTTTCCGTATCCTTCAGCCGAAGGATTACATGTGGGGAACGTCTATGCTTTTGTCGGCTCTGATATTCATGGACGCTTTGCGCGAATGCGAGGAAATGATGTATTTGAACCAATGGGGTTTGATTCTTTTGGTATCCATTCTGAAAACTTTGCTATAAAGCAGGGAACTCATCCCAAGGAACAAACTGCAAAGAATATTAAAAATTTTACTTTGCAGCTTAAGCACTTGGGAGGTCTTTTTGATTGGGAGCATAGTGTAACTACTTCAGAACCAGAGTACTACAAGTGGACTCAGTGGCTTTTTTTGCAATTATACAAAGCAGGGCTTGCATATAAAAAAGAAGCTCCTGTTGAGTGGTGCCCTTCTTGCAAGACCGTGTTGGCTAATGAGCAAGTTATTGACGGAAAGTGCGAGCGGTGCAATTCTGAGGTAATCCAAAAGGAGCTTGAGCAATGGTTTTTTGGTATTACTAAGTACGCAGAGCGTTTACTTAAAAACTTAGAATGGATTGATTGGACCGAGAAGACAAAGATTGCGCAGAGAAACTGGATTGGTAAAAGTGAAGGCCTTGTCTTTACTGCTCCTGTTAAGAATTCAAAGCTTCACATTCAAACATTTTCGGCTCATTTTGAGGCTTTTCAGGCTGACACGTTCGTAGTTATTGCCCCAGACCATCCGTTACTCGAGACCTTGATTGAAGATGTACCAAATAAAAAAGAGATTTTGAGTTTTTCCCAGAAGATAGTCGAAAATCGCGAGAAAGAAGGTTATGTAGAAGAAAAAAAATTCGAAGGTATTTTTACTGGGAGATATATAGTTGATCCCGTTGGTAATGGTGATTTACCTATTTGGGTTGCAAGCTATGCGATTAAGGAGTATGGGACAGGTATCGTAAAATGCTCTGCTCATGATGAGAGAGATTTTGCCTTTGCGAAAAAGTATGGAATTCGATTGAAACCTGTATTGTTTCCTAAAGATAAAGAGCAGAAGGTAAGGGTAGAGAAACTCGAAGAGTGCTATACGGATATGCTCAATGGTTATCTTGCGGAGCCCAATGAATTTTCTGGGAAACGTGCTGGTGACGCAAGGCAAGAAGTGATCAAATATGTAATTAGAAAAGGACTTGCAGAACCCAAGACGCAGTATCATCTTCGTGACTGGCTCATCTCTCGCCAGCGATACTGGGGTCCTCCCATACCCATCATTTACTGTCGTAAATGCTGGGAAATCCGAAATCCGAAATCCGGAATCCGAAATTTAATCGTAGGACATGATTATACGATTATTGAGGGAAAAGAGCATATGATTGTTCCTGTCAAAGAAAAAGATCTTCCAGTATTGTTGCCTGATGTTGAAGATTTCAGACCTTCTGGAACTGGGAAGTCCCCATTAGCCTCGGTTGCTAGCTTCGTTGAAACTACATGCCCTGAATGTAAAGGACCAGCAAAGAGAGAGACAGATGTTTCAGATACATTCTTGGATTCAGCATGGTATTTTTTAAGATATCCGTCAGTAGAGGCCAAGAATTCAGTTTTAGAAATTAGAAATTCGAAATTAGAAATTCCGTGGAATCAGCAGATTACACGGCGGTGGCTTCCCTTAGATATGTACATTGGGGGGCATGAACATGCAGTGCTCCATCTTCTCTACACTAGATTCATCACTATGGCGCTCAAAGACATGGGGCATATTGAGTTTGAAGAGCCTTTTAAAAAGTTTCGTGCCCATGGGTTAATTACTAAGGAGGGAGCCAAGATGTCCAAGTCCAAGGGGAACGTAGTCAATCCAGATGAATACTTTGTAAAGTACGGTGCAGATACAGTGCGAACATACTTAATGTTTATTGGTCCTCTCGGCGAAGGTGGAGACTGGTCAGATAAAGGGATTGTTGGTATTTCTAGATTCTTCAACCGGCTTTGGTCTTTTGCTGAAAATGCTCAATTACAGAAGAGGGCGGAAACTTTGCTACTACGTAGTAGTGGAGTTTTGGCGCAAGGGGTTGAAATTGAGGCGGTAAGGCATCGAACTATAAAGAAGGTGACTGAGGATTTGGAAGGTCTTCGTTATAACACTGCTATTGCAGCGCTCATGGAGTACTCAAATGAGTTTTCAAAAAAGACAGTGACACTCGATCAATTTAATGCATTGTTGATTCTTCTTTCGCCCTTTGCTCCCCATTTAACAGAAGAGCTCTGGGAAAAGCTTGGTAATGAGGGGAGTGTACATAATCAGCCTTGGCCAGAGTATGATCCAAAGGCATTGGAAGAAAAAGTTGTTCGTCTGGTGATTCAGGTAAATGGAAAAGTAAGAGATGTTGTGGAAGTTTCCCCTGGTATCAAAGAGAAGGAGGCTGTTGCTTTGGCTTTGGCGCAAGAGAAGATACAAAAATGGTTCCCTACAAAAAAACCAAAGAACGTAGTGTTTGTGAAGGGAAGATTGTTAAACCTTGTTTCTTACTAATAAATTTATAGCAATATATGTGTGGAATTGTTGGCTATATTGGGCACAATAGGGATATTCGTATTGGTCTTGAGGCATTAAAGCGCTTGGAATACCGTGGGTATGATTCATCTGGCGTTGCTTTTTATAATAAAGAAACAAAGCAAATCGATTCTATGCGGGCTGTAGGGAAGATAGTAAATCTGGAAGAAAAAATGGGAGGGCTAGATCTTAAGGGAAGCCCTGTGCTTTTTCACTCAAGGTGGGCAACACACGGCAATGTGACAGAAGAGAATGCGCATCCCCATCAAGACTGCAAAGGAAATGTGTTTGTGGTGCATAACGGCATCATTGAAAACTACCAACAATTAAAAGATAAGCTTATCAAGGAAGGGCATACGTTTACTTCACAGACAGATACGGAAGTTATTCCTCACTTAATCGAGAAGTTCTTTGAGGGAAATTTAGAAGAGGCAACAAGAAAAGCTCTTGCTTTGGTAAAAGGAGCATATGCTTTGGGCATTATCGCCAGAGATGATCCTAACAAGCTTGTACTCGCAAAGTATTCTGCCCCTTTGCTTATCGGGATTGGTGAGAATAATGAATATCTTGCCGCTTCTGATCCATCCGCGATTATTACTCATACAAAGAATGTGGTGTACTTGGAGGATGGAGAGCTTGCGATTTTAACCTCAATCCCGGGTGGGTTTTCTATTGAGGACTATAGTCGTAATCCAGTGAAAAGAGCACCACGTGAAACTGAGTGGAATGTGGAGGATGCAAAAAAGGATGGGTACGCACATTTTATGCTCAAGGAAATTATGGAGCAACCAAAGAGTATCAAGGATGCTTTGCGAGGCAGAATTGTTTTGGAAGACGGAAGTGTAAAGCTTGGAGGACTTGAGGATATAAAAGAAAAGCTCAAAGAGGTTGAGCGAGTGCAGGTACTGGCTTGTGGCACCGCTTCCTTTATGGGGAAAGTTGGAGAGTATATGTTTGAAGAATATGCGGGGCTATCATCTAAGGGAGATATTGGTTCTGAGTTTCGCTATAAAAAGCCTGTGATAGATAAAAAAACACTTACCGTAGTTATTTCACAATCCGGAGAAACCGCAGATACTCTTGCAGCTGTAAAAGAGGCTAAACGCAAGGGAAGTCCTACGATTGGGATTATAAACACGATGGGTTCTTCCATTGCGCGGGAAGTAGAACAAGGAATATATACGCATGCAGGGCCCGAGATTGCAGTTGCATCTACAAAAGCATCTACTGCGCAACTTGCAGTACTTGCATTGTTGTCTTTGTATCTTGGGAGGCAGAGAGACCTTTCCTTGGTTATGGGGCAACGAATGGGAAAGGAGCTTTTGCGTCTTCCGGAGCTTATAAAAAAAGTGCTAGAACGTGCATCAGATATAGAGGGGATAGCACGAAAGTATGAGAATATTAAAAACTTGTGGGTTATGGGACGTAAGTATAATTATCCTGCAGCTTTGGAAGGAGCGCTTAAAATAAAAGAAACAGCGTATATCCATGCAGAAGGAATAGCTGGTGGGGAATTAAAACACGGGGCCCTTGCCCTGATTGACGAGGATTTTCCCACCATAGCCATTGTTCCTTCAGATTCGGTATACGAAAAGATGGTCTCAAACATTCAAGAGATAAAAGCAAGAAAGGGCCCTGTTATTGCAATAGCCACCGAGGGGAATGAGGACATTAAATCTACTGTGGATGATGTGATATATATTCCAAAGACCTTGGAAATGCTTACCCCGATTCTTTCTATTATTCCTCTGCAGCTTTTTGCCTATTATCTTGGAGTATTGAAGGGAAATGACGTAGATAAGCCAAGAAATCTTGCAAAATCAGTGACAGTAGAATGATAAAAAAACAAAAGAACATTGTGGTTATTGGAGGTGGAACCGGAACCTACACCGTGCTCTCTGGTTTAAAGAAATACCCCGTGAATCTTACTGCAATAGTTTCCATGGCAGATGATGGGGGATCTACGAAGCAACTTCGAGAGGAGTTTGGGGTATTACCCCCGGGTTCTGTGAGGCCTGCTATGGTTGCTCTATCAAATGCAGAAGAATCCTTAGCAAAGCTCTTTGAGTACCGCTTTGATAAAGGTGGTGGTCTTAATGGTCATAACTTTGGTAACTTATTTCTTACTGCGCTAACAAACCAACTTGGTAGTTTTGAAAAAGCGCTAGAAGAGGCAGGAAAACTTTTAAAATTACAGGGACAGGTAATCCCCTCTACTCTTGAGCACATTCACTTAGTTGCCAAGCTAGAAAATGGAAAGATTATTACAGGTGAGCATAATATTGATGTGCCAAGTCATGATGGAATGTTAAAAATTAAGGAGGTGTGGGTTGAACCTAAGGCCCGGGCAAATACTAAAGCTCTTTTGGCAATAAAAAAAGCAGATGCCATTATCATTGGACCAGGAGATTTATATTCAAGCATACTTCCTAATTTCCTCCTTGGAGGGATGAAAGAGGCAGTGCAAAAAAGCAGAGCAAAGAAAATATATGTGTGTAACCTTATGACAAAGTTTGGGGAAACGCATAGTTTTCACGCAAAAGATTTTGTTGCAGTAATTGAGCAGTACATAGGGGAAGAGGTAATAGATTATGTTTTTTTAAACAGTAAAAGACCTTCTTTTGCAAGAATTAAAAAGTACGAGAAGGAAAAGGCGGAGTTTGTGGAATACGGGGCAGAGGATTTTAAGGGTAAGAACTTTGAGGTTGTAAGAACAAATCTTTTGCGCCCCCAAGGCTTCATTCGCCATGACTCAGATAAATTGGCTCGTCAGATTATAAAGATTATGGGAGGGAAATAATATGAGCTGCGCGGTGATTGATTTTGATGGTACGTTAGCTTCTTTTCCAGGTGGACCGGAAGAGTTTTTTAGTATATTTGAAAAACAAGGAGTTTCAAAGCGCATTGTAAAAGAGAGCTATGAGGTGGTGCGAGAAAGCAAAGGATTCTCAATCAAAAATTTATACGATGAGTTGAAGGGGAAGGGGTTTTCTCTTGATAAAGATATATTAGAGAATGAATTTACAGATCGAGTTAAGCGAGATCTATCTTTGTATAAAGAAAGTATGGAGGCAATTGAAAATATACAGAAACAAGGAATGCCAGTCGTTATCTTAACGGCAGGAGAGGAAGTAATTCAAAAAACAAAAGTAGCTATAACGCAAATTTCATATGATGAATTGATCATTGTTCCAAGGGCAAAAGAGAAAGTTGCTATTTTGACAACTCTGCTTAAAAAATACGGGAAGCCCCTTTTCGTGTTTGATAATAGGGCAGATATTCTTGATTTGATGCGTGAGGAATTTCAAGATTCCTCGGATGTTGTTACCGCGTGGGTGCATCGGGAAAGTTCTGACTTCCCAAAAGGTCAGTATGAGCATATTGAAGTAAAGGATTTGAGTGTGAATTCCATAGCAAGAGTAATAACTTGAATGTTTTATCTGTGAAAAATCTCTATGAACATATTTTGAGCCTTGCCACGCAGTACCCTGAAAAGGAGGCGCTTTTATCGTGCGATAGTCATGGAAATGCACAGAAAACATATACTTATAAAGATGTACAAGAGATAGTTGAGAGAACTGGGGTTTGGTTTGAGCGTGAGCTTGGGCTATGTGCAGGAGATATTGTTGCGTTAGCCCTGCCAAACAGCGTAGAGTTTTTGCTTATTTCTTGGACCGCATGGGCAATGGGCATTGTTACTGTTCCTTTAGACATTAAACGCGATACTCAAAAAGAGCATTTGTATAAAGTGCAGCTTGCCAAAGTAACACTTCTTATCACAAAAGAGGATATATTTTCTCCTATTGATTTTGAAAGCATTAAAGAGCATGTAAAGGTTGTAAACATTAATGAATCTTTGCAGCACAATGAGGTGATTATTGCCCCTGCATGGGAGAAAGGAACCGCGCACAGCGCAATGATACTGTTTACATCTGGAACTACGGCAGCACCTAAGGGAGCCGAACTAACCCTTGAGAACATCCTCACTAATGCAGATGGGATTTACAATTGGCTACAAATTAGAAAGGAGGATAGATTTTGCGTGCTACTACCTTTGCATCATATAAACTCAACAACGTTTTGTCTCGCATCTCTTTTGGCAGGAGCAAGTATCGTGGTGCCCCCAACATATTCTCACTCCAGGTTCTGGGAACAGTTGGCAAAAACCAAGTGTACTTTTACCTCTATTGTTCCTACAATTTGTTACGATCAACTTTCGCGAGAAAAAGAATTTAATGAGGTAAAAAAAGAACTAAAAATAAGTAGAATTCAGATTGGCTCGGCTCCCGTAGTTCCAGCTGACGCAAAGGAGTTTATGGAGAAGTTTGGTATCCCCCTATTTCAAGGATATGGACAGACAGAAACTGCCTTGCGAGTTACGGGAGTGCCTATGGGACTTGAAAAAGGCATGCATGAAATTTTGCTTGCCAAAAATAGTATTGGGAAAGAAATGAAATGGGCAGATGTGCAGATTATGGACAGTAAAGGCAATATACTAAAGGAAGGAAAGGAAGGGGAGGTCGCAGTAAAAGGCCCTGCCATTATGAAAGGGTACGTGCAAAACACAGACGAGAACAAGAAAGCGTTTTTAAATGGATACTTTTTAACTGGAGATCTTGGGTATTACAAGAATATTGGTGAGGAAAGGTACTTCTTTTTGAAAGGAAGGATAAAGGAAATTATTATTAAAGGAGGCATAAACTTGTCTCCAGTAAGTATTGAGGAACGCTTAAGAAAAATGTGTAAAGATATTAGCGAGGTGTATGTTATAGGGGTGGATGATAGGAGATTTGGAGAGGAGGTCGGCGCGGTAGTTTGTTTTAAAAAGAGCGAAAAGTCAGTTGAAAAACTTAAGACACAGCTTGCGCATCAGATTATTTCATCAAAGGAATTCCCTGATTTTGAAAAGCCAAAGTATATTGGGGTTATTGAAGAGTTTTTCATTCCAAGAACTACAACTGGAAAGGTACAACGCGCTGTTATAAAAAAGAATATGGCAGAAAGTGCACTTGAACAAATTACGCTTGTTGCAAAAAATAATGAGTATATCTTTTTCAGGCTTATTAAAGATGAGAAGAGATATATGAAGCAAGCCTTTACTCTTTTCAATTATTGCTGGCAACCGATGCGCATAGATGAAGATACTTTTGCCTCGCACGTTGAAAACGGCATTGTGATTATTGGAGTTGATACAAAAGATAATGTAGCAGGCCTCATAAGTTTTATAAAGACATCATTAAAAGAAGAAGAGATTGCAAAGCTTAGTTACCAAGAGCTAACAGGGGATGTAACCTTAAAAACAAATCAAGAGGAGGGTGATAAAATTGTATGTGTTTCTATTTGTAGCAACAGTGCAAAGCCTCAAGAAATTGCAGAAGGTAGCACTCCTAAAAGTCCCTTGCCAGAAGAAATGGAAGCGTACCTTCTTGCAGGGGCGGATCTTGTATATAATTTTCACCAAAAACCAAAGGGAGGAGCTGAAGGTGCAACATTAGTTGCCCTCTTGCCTCAAGCAAGGCCAGAAGATACACTATCTTTAGGATACTGCATGCTACTTAAATATCCTGAGCTTGTTTTATCAAAGGTGATTGAGCCGGATGGCAAAGCATCACTTGCAGTGCAGTTAATGGAGAGTGCAATGCATGTTGCAAGTCATATGGATATTTTAAAGGTATATGCATTTTCTCGTCCGTCTGGAGCTTATAAATATTTTACGCAAAAATAGTAATGCAAGCCCTGTAGTGAGATTTCCAATTCTTTATTTAAAGTTTTGGGATGTGGTTGCAAGAAGGGCTTTATGAACTTTATAATTAATAAATCAAAGTTATGGCAAGCGATAAAGAAAAAAAACTTTTTGGAAATTCTACTACGGGGCAAGCAGTAATCATAGCGGCAGGTGAATCATCAAGGTTTTGGCCTCTTTCGAACGGAATTCACAAATCCCAAACTTTTCTTTTGGGCAAGCCTTTAATTTATTGGACCTTGAAGGGGCTTTGCGACGCGGGCATTAAAGACGTTGTGGTGGTTCATGCCAAGGATTCTTCTTTGCCCGCAATGCTTGGGCAAGAAAACGACCTTGGGATAAAAATATCTTTTGCCGTGCAAGAGGAGCCTTTGGGAACGGGAAACGCCTTATGGCAGGCAAAAAAATATATCACAGGCCCCTTTTTCGTGTTATGGCCAGATAAAGTGGTCTTGGAAGGCGTAATAAGGGAAATGATAGAAAAATACAAGCAAGAGGGCTTGGGCATGGTTTTGCTTGGAGCTTACACCTCAACCCCTTGGGACTATGGCATTTTTAGCTTTGAGAATGGGATTCCCTCGGGCATAGAAGAAAAACCAAATCCTGGCAAAGAGCCCTCCAATGTTAAGGCAGTAGGGCTTTATTTATTTGAGCAAAACTTTTTTAACTACTATGCAACGCTCCCGCAAAATCATGAAACCGATTTTAACGATGTTATCAACATCTATATGAAAGAACGAAGGGCCTCCTTGGTGCTTTTAAAAAAGGATGCCCCTACTCTTAAGTATCCCTGGAATGTGTTTTCTTTGAGTCGCCTTCTTATGGATGCTTTTCTTCAATCTCACGTTGCGTCAAACGCGACAATCGCCAAAAACGCAGTTATTGAGGGCACTGTATATATTGGAGAGGGGGCGCGGATTTTTGAAAATGCCGTGATTAAAGGCCCCTGCTATATTGGGAAAAACTGCGTTATTGGCACCAACGCGCTTATCCGGGACTATACAAACTTAGAAGAAGGGGTTGTTATTGGCGCTCACGGCGAAGTTACAAGATCTATCTTTCAAAAAGGAACCCACAGTCACCAAGGTTTTTTTGGCGATTCAATTGTTGGGGAAAACTGCCGTTTTGGGGCAGGATTTATTACGGCTAATCGCAGGTTTGATGGGGCTCCCATTAAAGCAGTTGTGAAAGACAAGAAAGTTGATACAGAAGCTATTTCTTTGGGCGCTATTGTGGGAAACGGGACGCAAGTTGGTATTCATGTTGGTACCATGCCAGGAGTATTGATAGGTTCTTTGTGCCAGGTGGGACCAGGAACTATGGTGTTTAAAAATATTCCAGACAATACGAAGCTTTCTGTGAGGTTTAACCAAGACAGCTCGCCTGCTTGACAAGAGGGAAAAAGAGCGTAGCACAATAGAATATCCTAGTTCGTTTTGTCATCTTCGGTAGGGGTTGCTCGCTCTTGTAGCTATCTGGTTGGAGCTATATCGAGCAACCCCTTTCCTTGTTCTTTCAGTATTCCTAAAAGAAGGCATAGCCTCGACCTCTGCCTTCTTTACCAGAGATGGAGTGTTTCGTCTGCGACCGGAACACTCCTCCTCTAGCACCTGACCGGTCTTTGACCGGGCCCAACCTGTCCGGGCCTCTCGACGGAGAGGTGCCTCCTTCAGGCCCCGTTCTTCCTTTACCCAAGGAGGACGGGGCCCTACATAGCACCTTCAAGGATTTGTATCCTCTTTAAAAAGGCTGTCACTGCTTTCTCACTGTTAAATGAGAAGATAGGACAGCGCTTTTTCTTTTCCAGGAGAAGTTGATATACTAGGAGGGCGGGATTTGAACTGGCATCAGATTGAGAAGCTGTAAAATGAGACGATTTCAAGGCGCGACGACGCTGGCGTACCTAAAAGGTACGTCAAGGAGGAGCAACGAAGAAATCAGCCATTTTC